>NZ_JBSGXB010000108.1:0-22306 GCF_053609185.1 Streptomyces sp. NPDC054956
GCTCATCCGGGCCAGGGTCTCGCGCGGCCTGGCCCGGGACGCGGTGCGCCCCGGCGGGCGGTCGCCGGGCCGGGGGTCGTCGGGGAGGGGGCCGTGCGGGGCCGGTCCGCCGGGGCTCCGGGAGGGGCCCACGGCGGCGGAGACGGCCCCCGCGGCGGTGACGGCGGCCACGGCGGCGACGGTGAGCAGGGTCCGGCGTGAGGCTTGGTACGGCACGCGCCGGACGCTACTGCGGGACTACGCCTTCAGAGCGACGGACACTCGCCAGGTCCCCCGGACGGGGGCCGAGACCGCCTGGCCGGGCCCAGTGCTCCTGGATCGTCCGCACGGCCTCGGTGATCGCGGGCCGGCGGGCGGCCCCGGTCCGCCACGTCGCGTACAACCGGCGTACGGGGCCCGGGTCCAGGGGGACCGCCACCGCGCCGGGCGGCAGTTCACCGGTGCCCAGCCGCGGTACGACGGCCACCCCGAGCCCGGCGGCGACCAGCGCGACGATGGTGTGGTTCTCCTCGGCGACGTGCGTGATGTCGGGTTCGAACCCGGCCGTGCGCAGGGTGCGCACCAGCCAGTCGTGGCAGACCCGGCCGGGCGGCTGGCACACCCACCGCTCCCCGCCCAGGTCCGAGCGGCTGATGGTGGAGCGCGAGGTGAAGGGGTGTCCGGCGGGCACCACGAGGTCGCAGTGGTCGTCCCCGATCAGGGCCTGTTCCACGCCGTCGGGCACGGGCAGCGGGGCGATGTCCCAGTCGTGGGTGACGGCCAGGTCGGTGATGCCGCGGGCCACCAGGTCCATCGACAGGTGCGGGTTGATCTCGGTGAGCCGGGTGTCCAGGGCCGGGTGACGGTGGGCCAGGTCGGCGAGGACCCCGGGGAGCAGACCGCGGGCGGCGGAGGCGAAGGCGGCGATCCGCAGCCGGCCGACGGGCTGGCCGCGGGACTCCTCCAGCGCGGTCTCGGCCCGCTCCGCGATGGCCAGCAACTGCTCGGCCGTCGCGGCCAGCAGCTTGGCCTCCTCGGTGAGCGCGACCCCGCGGCCGTGGCGTTCGAGCAGGGTGGTGCGCGTCTCCCGCTCCAGCTTGGAGATCTGCTGGGAGATGGCGGAGGGCGTGTACCCGAGTGCGGCGGCGGCCGCGCCCACCGAGCCGTGGACGGAGACGGCGTGGAGGGCGCGCAGCCGTTGGAGGTCCAGCATGCGAGCCAGCCTAGGCGCCCCGTACCGCTCCTGGATGAAGCATCACTAATTCCGATACCTAAGACATCATCGCTGGTGCTAAACGGTCGTTGAGCCGATGCTCGAAGCATGCGACCCATACATACCGCCCTCGCGGTTCTCGTAGCCGCCGTCTGGGGTTTCAACTTCGTCGTCATCGAGATCGGGCTCGGCTCGTTCCCTCCGCTGCTGCTGTCCGCCCTGCGCTTCCTGGTCGCCGCGATCCCCGCGGTCTTCTTCGTCGGCAAGCCCAAGGTGGCGTGGAAGTGGGTGATCGCCGTCGGTGTGGTGCTCGGCATCGTGAAGTTCGGTCTGCTGTTCACGGGCATGGACCACGGGATGCCCGCCGGGCTGTCCTCGCTGGTGCTCCAGGCGCAGGCCGTGTTCACCGCCGTGTTCGCGGCCGTCGTGCTCAAGGAGCGGCCGGGCCGGGTGCGGCTGGCCGGGATGGCCGTGGCCTTCCTGGGGATCGGCGTGGCCGCCGTGGACGAGGGCGCCTCCGGCCCGGTCCTGGGCTTCACGCTGGTGATCGCGGCCGCCGCCTGCTGGGGCGTGTCCAACGTCCTGACCCGCAAGGCCTCCCCGCCCGACGCCCTGAACTTCATGGTGTGGGTGAGCGTGGTGCCGGTGCTGCCGCTGGCCGCGCTGTCGCTGCTGCTGGAGGGCCCGGAGCGGGACCTGGCCGCGCTGCGCGGACTGGACTGGAGCGGCGTCGGCGTCATCCTGTACCTCGCCTGGATCACCACCGTGTTCGGCTTCGGGGCGTGGGGATTCCTGCTGCGCCGCTACCCCGCCTCCTCGGTGGCCCCGTTCTCGCTCCTGGTGCCGGTCTTCGGGATGACCTCGGCGGCCCTGGTGCTGGGGGAGCAGGTGAGCGGCCTGCGCTGGGTGGCGGCCGTGCTCCTGGTGGGCGGCGTCGCGATGACCTCCCTGGTCCCCTCGAAGCCCCGGGCCGCGGCCGCGCCGGAGAAGGCGCCCGAGTCGCCCGGAACCCCCGGGCAGCCCGGCGCCCGTGAGGCCGCCGACGCGGGTGTCCCCGTACCCGAGACCGCTTAGTGGGCGCCGTACCTCCGCGCCGCAACTCCACCCCGTACGACGGATCCCCCGGCCGGCCGGGCCGCACCTCGCGGCCCGGATCCGCCCGGGGGATTTCAGTGTCCGCCGAAGGGCTCCTTGCCCAGCAGGTATCCGGCGTGCAGCCGGTTGCGGGCGCCGATGCTCTTCATGATGTTCGCGATGTGCCGCTGGCAATTCCGCAGGGAAATCCCGACGACATGGGCTATGCGGTTGTCCGATTCACCCTGAATGAGGAGCGAGACGATGGTCTGCTGGATGTCCGAGGTAATCGCCGCGCGAGCCGGCCGGTCGGTCTCCGGGACGAATTTCTCCGCGGAACTCCAGGCCCGCTCGAAAGCCTCCGCAATGAATGAGACAAGGTGGCGATTTCTCGATACCGCCGCCCCGTGAGATCCGTCCATGAGCGGCAGGATCGCCACTTCCCGGTCGAAGACGATGCAGCGCGGAAAACCGCCGGCGAGCGTGCAGACTTCCGCGCCGAGCGGTGTGAAACGTTCGACGAAGGACGTGGTGACCGGGCTGAAGCGGGCCGTGTGCTGGTAGAGGGTCCGCATCCGCACCCCCCGCTTCAGCAGCCGTTCGGTGCGCTCCAGGCTCTCGTCGAGCACCCCCTCGTCGCGTGCTCCGCCGGGCTGGGAGGTGAGCACCTCGGCGCGGCAGCCCTCGGCGAGGCCGGTGATGAGTTTGCGGACGTCGCCCACTCCGGGGACGACCTCCAGTGAGTTGTCGTCCTGCAAGTGCTCGGTCTTGAGTGTCAACTCGTCGAGATCGCCCCGCAGATGGTCGATGAAGGACTGCATCTCGTTGAGCCCGTGCTGCGCCGGGTTGAGGACCTTGATGCGCGCGTGTTCCACGGGGTACGGGGTGTAGATCCCCGTGTCCGGGCACTTGCTCAGCAGCCCCAGATCCCCCAGGGCGTCGGCCGCTTCCTGCACCTCGGCGGCGTCCATGCCCAGTGCTTCGCCCGCGGTTTCGCGCGTTGTACCCGGTGTCAGGGTTACGAACCGGTAGAGACGGTTCCCTTCAGCGGTCAGCTGAGGCACGGGAAAAGGATGGACTTGCCCGATTGAGTTCAATTCATCCCCCTGTCATGTTTTCGCCAGCGGCAACATGATCCCAGAAGGGGATGGATCCGGAAGTCGTCCCACCGTCAGGATGAAGGCGAAGCTGATCCGGACCGCAGAAACATTCTGGAGGGGCAGGTAAGCATGCCACGTACTGCTGGTCCGGATCAGGTAGTCAACGATCTCGGCTGGGGATGAGATGCCTCGAAGTAAGTCGTACAACACGTACTCCAACCTGCAGCGACCCGAGTTCCGCAAGCGAGTGGACGAGCTTCTCCTGAAGTTCGAGCGGGACTTCTACGAGCGCAGTGCGGGCGCCGACGGAATGCTCGACAAGGAGAAGTTCGACCTCGAACTGTACAAGCGGCACAACGTGGAGACGATGATCCGCATCGGTCTCAAGCGCGCCGTCGACCCGCTCATCGCCAACTACTGGGCCACCCGGGACCCGCAGCTCTGCAAGGAGTGGGGCCTCTACGGCGCGGAGGAGGGCCGCCACGACCGCATGTTCGCCGGCGACCTGCACAAGGTGGGCATGACGGACGAGGAGATCTACGCGATCCGCCCGACCTTCGCCACCGAACTGCTCAACGGCTACTTCTACTACACGATGGCCACCGAGGGCCCGCTGGCCGCGATGATCAGCGGTTTCTACCTGGAGTACATCGCGGGCAAGACCCAGCCGGACTGGCTGGACATCATGGAGCAGCACGTCGGCGCCGCCAACACCAAGGGTGCCCGTGCCCACCTGGCCCTCGACGAGGACGACGACCACGTGGACATGGTCTGGAACCTCATCATGCGGGTCGTCAAGGACGAGGCCGACGAAGAGCGGTTCGTCGAGCACCTCATCAAGATCAACTCGCTGTTCGTCTCCTACTTCGTCGAGGTCTACGCCGCCACGGTGCTCGGCGCCGGAGCCGACCTCTCGCTGCTGACCCAGGCGGCCCCGGCCGCCGCCGTCCAGACCAACCTGCAGACCCAGGCCACCGCTTCGGTCTAGTCCGGCAGGTAGTCGGACCCGCAGGTCGAACAACCCCCGCATGCCGGCGATCCCGGGCATTGCGCTCCCAGACGTCCGCACCGCCCCGCCGGGCCGTGCTGCGCGATGTCCGGGGTCCGTCCGGCTGCCGCCCCCGTCTACTCACCAAGGAAGACGAGACGATGCACTATTCATGGCCTCGCGAGCTGTCCGAGCAGGACATGCGCGAAATGATCGAACTGATGGACGCCGTAGCGGTCAAGGAGAGGACCCTCGGCTTCTACGAACCCGTGGGACTGGAGAAGGGCCTCCCGCTGATGCGGGCCTTCGAGGCCGATCTGCAGAAGGGCGCCGTGGACCTCCTCCACGTCCGTACCGACGAGGGCCAGATCGTCGGCATGGTGACCCTCGCCCGGGCCCCGCTGCCGGCCCGCCGCCACATCGTCGAGATGCGCCGCTGCGTCGTCGCCCCCGACTACCGCGGACAGTTCCTCCTGGAGGGCTGGGCCGAGGCCCTGCGCAAGGTCGGCGAGATGGGATGCGACGTCATCACCCTCGAAGTCCGCGACGACGGCCCCTCCGTGCTCTGGCAGCGCCTGGGCTTCCGCGAGTACGGCCGGCTGCCCGACTACGCCCGCGCCGACGAACGCCCCGTCACCGGCTTCTACATGTACGCCCGGCTCGCCGACATCACGGCCCACTTCGAGGCCACCGGCAGCTGGCTCCACGAGCTCGCATCCGACCGCGTCGCGGCGTAACGAGCCCGGCTCCGCACCACCACCCGACCGTACGAGACGTACGAGCACGTGAACGCGCGGCACTCGCCCCGCACCTGACGCGCGTGTGACGCGCCTTCCCACCGCCGGCGCCCGTCGAGGCGCCGCCGGCCCGCCACCGGCGGGCGATCCACCACCTTCACCCCCCGGCAGAGCGTGCTTCCGCGCGCCCCCGGCCAGGTCGGTCAAAGACACCAGTCGTCGAACACACCAGTCAACCGAAGGGCACAGCCATGTCGAAGATCGCCGTCCTCACCAACGACCTCCAGTACGAACTGGTCGAGAAGAACCCCGAGCGCGTCGCCGCGGTGGACGCCGCCACCCCCCACTTCACCGGGTTCCTCGACGAGATGCGCCGCCGCGGCCACCACATCTTCCACCTGCAGCTGGTCAACGACCCGGACGACCCGAACGCCGAGCGCTACGACGGCTACCTCCCGGTCCAGCGCGGCACCCACGGCGCCGACATCATCGAGGCGTTCCTCGCCCCCGAGGACGTCGTCATGGAGAAGTCCAAGGACTCGGGCTTCTACGAGACCGACCTGCACCAGCGCCTCCAGGACCTCGGCGTCGACACCGTCCTGATCACCGGCATGCAGACGCAGATCTGCGTCCAGACCACCGCCGCCGACGCCTTCTTCCGCGGCTACAACATCTGGGTCCCGTCCGACTGCGTCGTCTCGGCCCGCCTCGACGACAAGCAGCGCGCCCTGGACTGGCTGGAGGGCTACTGCGCCACCGTGACCGACTCCGCCGAGGTCCTGCGCGTCCTCGACGCCGAGGGCGGCCTGCCCCGCAAGAACATCAAGACCCCGTGACCACGCCCCACACCACCACCGCCCCCCTCCGGAAAGGAACCGGCATGACCACGAGCGTGGATCCCACCGAATTCATCGTCCTCGACCACGGCACCGGCGCGAAGCTCAGCCAGGACCTGCTCCAGGTGATCTCCTCGACCCTCGGCGACGTCTACGTCGGCATCATGGAGGACAGCGCGATCCTCAAGATCGAGGGCGACCGCATCGCGATGACCACCGACTCCTTCGTGGTCGACCCGCCGTTCTTCGGCAACGGGGACATCGGGAAGATCGCGGTCTGCGGCACGGTCAACGACCTGGCCGTGGCCGGCGCCCGGCCCAAGTACCTCACCCTCGGGATGATCCTGGAGACCGGGCTCCCCATAGCCAAGCTGGTCCGGGCCCTGGAGTCGGTCCGCGACACCGCCCGCGAGGCCGGAGTGCAGATCGTCGGCGGCGACACCAAGGTCGTCCGCAAGGGCGAGGCCGACCAGATCTACCTCAACACCGCGGGCGTCGGCGTCTTCGAGCGCGAGCCGCTCACCATGACCGACGTGCGCCCCGGCGACAAGGTGATCCTCAGCGGCCCCATCGGCAACCACACCGTCCACCTGCTCTCCATCCGCGAGGGCCTCGGCTTCGAACAGCGCGTGGACAGCGACTGCGCACCGCTCAACGGCCTCATCGAGACGGTCCTGTCGAACGTGGCGCCCGGCGCCGTCCGCTCGATGCGCGACGTCACCCGCGGCGGCCTGACGGCGGTCCTCCACGAGTACGCCGGCAAGCTCGGCCGCACCATCCGCGTGGCCCAGGAGGACCTGCCCATCCAGCACGAGACCGCGATGGCCGCGGACATGCTCGGCATCAACCCCCTGCACTGCGCCAACGAGGGCTGCCTGGCGGTCTTCGTGGACCCGGCGGCCGAGGCCGAGGTGCTGGAGCTCCTGCGCTCCTTGCCCTACGGCAAGGACGCGGTGACCATCGGCGAGATCTCCGAGGACACCGAGGGCCTGGTCCTGCTGCGCGACAAGGAGGGTCGTGAGACCCAGCTGGAGGAACTGCTCGGCGCCGAACTTCCCCGGCTCTGCTGAGAAGGACCGAGGAGACCGCCATGAGCATCGACCAGAGCGCAGAGCCCGCAGTGGCCACGGAAGAATGGCGCATCCGCGTCACCGGAGTGGTCCAGGGCGTCGGCTACCGGCCCTTCGTCTACAAGCTGGCCCGTGAACTCGGCCTCGCCGGCTGGGTCCGCAACGACCCCGAGGGCGTGCTGGTGGAGGCGTCCGGACCGGTCGCCGCCCTGACGGAGTTCGCGGCCGGCCTGAGCGGCCGCGCCCCCGAACTCGCCCGGGTGGACGAGGTCCGTCCCACCCGGGACCTGGCCCCGGGGAGCGTGCCCCCCGGCCCGTTCACCATCGTGCACAGCGAGCACACCGGAGCCCGGTCCGCGCTGCTCCCGGCGGACACCCACGTGTGTGGCGACTGCCAGGCGGAACTTCGGGACCCGAAGGACCGCCGGCACCGCTACCCCTTCATCAACTGCACCAACTGCGGGCCCAGGTACTCGATCATCCAGGACCTGCCGTACGACCGTCCGATGACCACCATGGCCGGCTTCACCATGTGCGCGGACTGCAAGAACGAGTACGAAGACCCCATGGACCGGCGCTACCACGCGCAGCCCAACGCGTGCCCCGAGTGCGGCCCCCGGCTGCTGCTCCAGGACCGCGAGGGGAACACGGCCGAAGGGGACGAGGCCCTCGTCCGGGCCGCCCGGGTCCTGGCGGACGGCGGGATCGCGGCGATCAAGAGCGTCGGCGGGTTCCACCTCGCGGTGGACGCGACGAACGCGGAGGCCGTGGCCCTGCTGCGCGGCCGCAAGCGCCGCGATTCCAAGCCGTTCGCGGTGATGGTCCGCGACCTCGCCACGGCGCAGCGCCTGGTGGAGCTCTCCGAAGAGGAGATCGACATCCTGCGCTCGCCGGCCCGGCCGATCCTGCTGGCGCGCAAGCGCCCCGGCTCCCTCCCGGAGTCCGTGGCGCCGCGCAACCCCAACCTGGGGATCATGCTGCCGTCGGCACCCCACCACCACCTGCTGCTGGACGAGCCCGGCCTCGAGGCCCTCGTCGCCACCAGCGGCAACATCTCCGGCTACCCCATCGCCTACCGCAACGAGGAGGCGCTGGAGCAGCTCTTCGAGATCGCGGACGTCATCCTCTACCACGACCGCGACATCGAGATCCGCGTGGACGACTCGGTGGTCCGCCTCTCGGACCACCCCGAACTCGACAAGCCGCTCCTGCAGTTCATCCGGCGGGCCCGCGGCTACGCCCCCTACCCGGTGGACGTCGGCCGCGAGGTGGCCCCCGTGGTCGCCCTCGGAGCCGAACTGAAGACGACCGTCGCCCTCACCAACGGCTCCCAGGTCTTCCTCAGCCAGCACATCGGCGACCTCAAGAACGACGAGACCTTCGCCGCGCACCACCGCACCGCCCGGCACCTGGCGCAGCTCTACGCGCTGAAGCCGGAGATCACCGCACACGACATGCACCCGCAGTTCCGCTCCACCCGCGCCGCCCTGGACGACGACGGCACCGGCCCGGCCGGCCCCACCGTGGAAGTGCAGCACCACCACGCCCACATGGCCTCCTGCATGGCCGAGAACCACGTGAGCGGCACCACCCTGGGCGTCATCTTCGACGGCTTCGGCTACGGCGAGGACGGCACGGTCTGGGGCGGCGAGTTCCTCCTCGGGGACTACGCCTCCTTCCGCCGGGTCGGCCGGATGCGCGGACTCCCGCTGATCGGCGGGGACCAGGCCGTGCGCGAACCCATCCGTACCGGGTACGCCCTCGCCCTGGACGCCTTCGACGGAGACCCGGACCGGGCCCTGGCGGGCTTCCCCGCCCTGGCCGTCCTCGACGAGCAGCGCCGCCAGGTCTTCGCGACCATGGCCGCCCGGGGCGTCAACTCCCCGCCGACCTCCAGCATGGGCCGCCTCTTCGACGGGGCCGCCGCCCTGGCCGGGGTGTGCGCCAAGGCCGAGTACGAGGCCCAGGGCCCGATCGAACTGGAAGGACTGCTGGGCCGCGACGCGACCCGGGAGACCGGCCCGGACTACCGCTTCGGCTCCTACGCGGCGGACGGCCTGACCGAGGTGGACCCGCGGCCCGTGATCCGGGCCATGGCCGCCGACATCGCCGCCGGACTGCCCACGGAGCGGATCAGCCGCAGGTTCCACACGGCCGTCGTCGAGATGGTGCGGGAGCGCTGCAAGGCCCTGCGCGAGGAGACCGGGGTCAACCAGGTCGCCCTCTCCGGAGGCGTGTTCCTCAACGAATTCCTGCTGCTCAACTGTCTGACCGGGCTGACCGCCGACGGTTTCGACACCTACGTCCAGCGGCTCGTGCCGACCAACGACGGGGGAATCGCCCTCGGACAGGTCATGGTCGCCGACGCCCGATCACACCTGAGGAAGTGAAGACGTGACCACCACCCTCACGCCGGACGACATGTACACCTTCGTCAAGGAGCGCGAGTCGGGCGCCCGGACCTACGCCAACGCCTTCGGCCAGATCCTCTCCGAGGGCCGCGGCGCGCGGATCCGCGACGGACACGGCCGCGAGTACCTGGACTGCCTCGCGGCGGCGGGCACCCTCGCGCTGGGGCACAACCACCCCGAGGTGCTGCGCGCGGTCGGGGACTACCTCTCCTCCGGTCAGGTCCAGCAGGCGCTGGACCTGACCACCCCCGCCAAGTACGAGTACCTGCAAGCCCTGTACTCCCGGCTGCCGGGCACCATGCCCGACCACTTCAAGACCCAGTTCTGCGGGCCGGCGGGCACCGACGCCACCGAGGCGGCCATCAAGCTGTTCAAGACCGCCACCGGCCGGCGGACCGTGATGGCCTTCCACGGCGCCTACCACGGGATGACGGCGGGCGCGCTCGCCCTCACCGGCAACCTCGGCGCCAAGGAGTCCGTGCCCTCCCTGATGCCCGACGTCCACCACCTGCCCTTCCCCTACGACTACCGGTGCCCGTTCGGGATCGGCGGCGAGCAGGGCGTCCAGGCCGGACTGACCTACCTGGAGCGGCTGCTCACCGACCCGGAGAGCGGCATCACCAAGCCGGCCGCCATCTTCGTCGAGGCGGTCCAGGGCGAGGGCGGGGTCATCCCCGCACCGCCGGCCTGGCTGCGCGGGCTGCGCGAGATCACCGCCCGGCTGGACATCCCGCTGGTCCTCGACGAGATCCAGGCGGGTTTCGGACGCACCGGCACCATGTGGGCGTTCGAGGAGTCGGGGATCGAACCGGACGCCGTCCTGGTGTCCAAGGCGGCCGGCGGCGGCTTCCCGCTGTCGATGCTGCTCTACCACCGCAAGTACGACTCCTGGTCGCCCGGCGCCCACGCGGGCACCTTCCGCGGCAACCAGATCGCCCTGGTCGCCGGACTCGCAGCCATGCGGGTCACGGAGTCCGAGGGCCTGATCGAAAAGGCCGCCGCCAAGGGCGAGTTGATCGCCGAACTGCTGGGCCGCCTCGCCGAGGGGCACCCGGAGATCGGCCAGGTCCGCGGCCGGGGCCTGATGTGGGGCGTGGAGATCGTGGACCCGCTCGGCCGGGCCGACGCGCTCGGCACCCTGCCCGCCGACGGAGCCCGCGCCAAGCGCATCAAGCGGGCCTGCCTGGAGCACGGGCTGCTGCTGGAGAGCGGCGGCCGCCACGGCGCCGTGCTCCGCCTCCTGCCGCCACTGATCATCACCGAGGACGAGATCCACGAGATGGCGTCGGCTCTGGAGAAAGCTCTGATCGACTGCGCCTGAACCGGACCGGCCGGCCGGGCACTTCGGAGCACGGATCCGCGAGCGACGGATCCACGAACGTGAGGACAGGGACATGACCACGGGAACGAGCAGCGGTCAGTGGCGGGTCGACTTCGACGCGGAGGTCGTCTTCAGCAACGGCGGCGCCTTGCAGACCCAGGGATTCCGGCTGGACATCCCCGGTGACGACATCGGCGACGGAGAACTGGGCGAACTGCTGGTGCGCCACCTCGGACTGCTGATGGTCGGCAGTACGAAGATCACGCGCCGGGAGCTGATCCAGGAACCCCACAAGGGCTCCCGCCACACCGTGGCCGCCGGTTCGGGCCGGGCAACCACCGACCTGACGGGCCCCGCGACCGCGGCCGCCTGGCCGCCGGCCGCGGACGGCGGCGCACCGGGCCTGGCCGGCCTGGTGGACCTGCCCGTGGTCCTGCTGCGGCTGACCGGAGCCGGGCAGCCGGTCGCCGACCGGCTCGCACTGGCCCCCTTCGACCTCGCCGGACACGCCGTCGTGGTGCAGACCGGCCGCGCGGCCGGTCCGTACCTCACCGAGGACGCGGTGGACCTGCTCGCCCGGCAGGGCGCGGCCCTCGTCGCGACCGACAGCACCGAGCAGGACGGACCGGTGACGCGGGCGCTCGCCGCCGCCGGCCTGCCCGCCCTCACGGGACTGACCGGCCTGGAGGACCTCCCGGCGACCGGGGTCCGACTGCACGCCGTGCCGTTCCCCGGCCCGGACACCACATTGATCAGGGTCTACGGAGTGACAGATGACCAGCACTAGGCAAGCCGGCGTCCCGTCGGCCGGCGCGGTGGCCACCACCGCCGCGCCGGCCCGGCGCCCCCGCAGGGAACTGGCCGCGGCCACCGTCGGGTCGGTCGTCGAGGCCTACGACTGGACCATCTACGGCATCCTCGCCCCCTACTTCGCCGAGGCGCTCTTCCCCGGCACCTCGCCCACCGCCAAACTCATCGCCGCCTACCTGGGCTTCGCCCTCGGCTTCCTGGTCCGGCCCCTGGGCAGCGTGATCATCGGCCGCCTCACCGACACCCGCGGCCGGCGCTACGGACTGACCCTCACCGTCGGGCTGATAGCCGCCGGCTCCCTCTTCCTGGCCCTCGTACCCGGCTACGCCTCCATCGGCCTGGCCGCCCCGCTCCTGGTGGTCGGCGCCCGGCTGGTGCAGGGGCTCTCGGTGGGAGCGGAGAACCCGAGCGTGGCGGCGTACGTCACCGAGACCGCCCCGGCCGGGCGCCGCTACTTCTACAGCGCTGTCTCCTACGGGGGAGTGGTCCTGGGCAGCGCACTCTCCTTCATCGTGATGAACGTCCTGCTCGGGGTGTTCGGGGAGAGCGGGGTCCGGGACGGCGGCTGGCGCTACGGCTTCGTCTTCGGCGCCCTGCTCGGCCTCACCGCCCTGTGGATCCGGCGCGGCGCCGCGGAGAGCGCCGTCTTCACGGCCGCCGCCGGCAAGGAACCCGGACAGGAGGGCGCGACCACCGCGGCGGCACGTCCCGCCACCGCGAAGGCGCCCGGCCCCTGGCCCGTGCTGCGCTCCCACCTCGGGCGGCTCGCCGTGGTGTTCGCCATCACCTCCGGTGCCACCACCGCCTTCTACTTCGTCACCGTCGACTTCCCGTCCTACGCGGACAGCGCCGGCGCCGCCACCAAGGAGGAGACCTCCGCGGCCCTGCTCCTGGGCATGGTCGCGCTGCTCCTCGCGATGCTCGGCGGCGGCAAGGCCGCCGACCGGTTCGGGGCGCTGCCCGTCCTGCGCACCGGATTCGCCGGGCTCGCCCTGGGCAGCGTGCCGCTGCTGACGGCCATGACCTCCGGCAAGGTCCCCGTCCAACTGGTCACCGTGGTCCTGCTCTTCCTGCTGGGCCTGCCGCTCGCCGTGAGCAACGTCTTCGCCGGGCAGCTCTTCCCGCCGGCCGTGCGCGCCGTGGCGGTGGGCCTGCCCACCGCGGTCGCGATCAGCCTCTTCGGCGGCACCTTCCCGATGCTCGCCGAGCTGCTGCGCTCGGCCGGGCACAACGACTGGCTGCCGTGGTGGCCCGCACTCACCGCCGCGGCGGCGCTCGCCGCCTCATGGGGTGTACGCGAGCACCCCACGTCCTCCGTAACCCCTCATGCCTGAGAAGGACGACATGACTGCACTGCTCGAAGGTCTCGACTCTCTGCTGCCGGCCCTGGAGGCCGACTACCGCGAACTGCACACCCACCCCGAACTCGCCTTCCAGGAGAAGCGGACCGCGGCCCTCGTCGCCGAGCGGCTGGCCGCCCAGGGCGGCTGGGAGATCACCACCGGAGTCGGCCGCACCGGCGTCGTCGCGGTCCTGCGCGGCGGCGAGGGCCCGGTGGTCATGCTCCGCGCCGACATGGACGCGCTGCCCGTCAAGGAGGCCACCGGACTGCCGTACGCGAGCACCGAGACCGCCACCGACGAAACGGGCACCGAGGTCCCCGTGATGCACGCCTGCGGACACGATCTGCACGTGGCCGCCCTGATCGGGGCCTGCGAACTGTTCGCCCGCAACCGGGACGCCTGGCGGGGCACCGTCGTCGCGGTGTTCCAGCCGGGCGAGGAGAGCGGCTACGGAGCCCGGGCGATGGTCGACGACGGCCTCTTCGAGCGGTTCCCGCGCCCCGACGTGATCCTCGGCTCGCACGTCGGACCGGGCCCCACCGGGCTCATCGCCACCTGCCCCGGCACGGTCATGGGCGCCACCGACTCCATCACGGTCAAGCTCTTCGGGCGCGGCGGCCACGGCTCCAAGCCCGAGGCAGCGGTGGACCCCGTGGTCATGGCCGCCTCGCTGGTGCTGCGGCTCCAGACGGTGGTCTCCCGCGAGGTCGCCGCCCAGGAACCGGTGGTGCTCACCGTCGGCAAGCTGCAGGCCGGCACCACCGCCGCGGTCATACCCGAGACCGCCGAGCTCGGCATCAACGTCCGCACCAGCTCCGCGCCGGTCCGCGAGAAGGTCATCGCGGCCATCGAGCGCCTGGCGCGCGCCGAATCGGCGGCCGCCGGGGCGACCGCCGACCCGGAGATCACCTCCGTCTACCACCTGCCGATGACCGTCAACGACCCGGCGAGCGCCGAGCTGGTCGCCCAGGCCCACCGCGACCACTTCGGGGCCGGCGCCGTCATGACCATGGGCCCGACCACCGCCAGCGAGGACTTCGGTCTCCTGGCCACCGCGGCCCAGGTGCCCTCGGTGTACTGGTTCTACGGCGGCCTCGACCCGCAGGCGTTCGGCGAGGCCTTCGCGGCCGGCCGGCTGGAGGACCTCCCGCAGAACCACTCCTCGACCTTCGCGCCCGTCGCCGGGCCCGCGCTGTCCGTCGGAGTCCGCACGATGGCGACGGCCGCCCTGCCCTGGCTCGCCGCCGATGCGGCTGCCGGAGCCGGTAAGGGAGAGGAGGGCGAGAGCGCGTGAACGGCGACCGCCCCCACATCCTCGTCCTGCACCGCTGGCGGGACACCCACGCCCACTACACCGACTACCTCGACCACGAGTCCGCCCACGTCACCTACGTGAGCACCGAGTTGGGACGGGCCTCGCTGCCCGCCTCGGCCGCCGCCGTGACCACCGTGGGACTGACCGACGACCTGCCCGCCGTCCGCGCGGCCGTCACCGGACTCATCGGCCGCTTCGGCACCCCGGCCCGGCTGGTCGCCCTCAACGAGGGGGACCTCGACACGGCCGCGCTGATCCGCGAGGAGTTCGCGATCCCCGGCCAGACCACTGCCGAGCTGGCCGTCTTCCGCGACAAGCTGACCATGTGCCGCACGGCGACGGCGGCCGGACTGCCCGTACCGGCCTTCGCCCCGGCCCCCGACCCGGCGGCCGTACGCGCCTTCGGCGAGGCCCACGGCTGGCCGGTGGTCGTCAAACCGCACCGCGGCACCGCGAGCCGGGGCGTGGTCCGGGTGGACTCCGCCGCGGAACTGGAGACGGTCCCCGGGCTGGCCGCGGCCCTGGCCGCCGAGCCGTACCTGGTCCAGAGCTACGTGGACGGGCCGATCCTGCACATCGACGGCCTCTGGGAGGGCGACGCCCTGGGCAGCTGGACCGTCTCCCGCTACGTCGGCGGCACCTGCGCCGACTTCACCCGGGGCACCTGGCTCGGCTCCGTGGAGGAGGACGACCCGGCGCTGCTGGAGGCCACCGAGGCCTTCGCCGCGGCCGTGGGCGCCGCCCTCGGCGGAGCCCGGCCGTGGGTCTTCCACCTGGAGGCCTTCGTCACCCGGGCGGCCGACGGCGGGCCCGCGCTGGTCTTCCTCGAATGCGGGGCCCGGGTGGGCGGCGGGGAGATCCCCTTCACCTGGCGCGACGTGCACGGCGTCGACCTGATGGCCGCCGCCGTCGACATCCAGCTCGGCCTGACCCCGGTCCTGCCGCCCCTGAAGACCGGCGAGGTCGGCGGCTACCTGCTGCTCCCGCTGCCGGTGCCCGCCCCCTGCCTGGTGGAAGCCGCCGGCTGGGTACGGCAGCCCCCGAAGGACCGGCTCCCGTACGCCGTCCTGCACACCCCGGTCGGCGCCGTGGCCCCCGCGATCAGCGGCTACGAGCACGTGGGCACCCGGTTCCGCTTCCGCGGCCCCTCCACCCGGGAGGTCGAGGCGGCCATCACCGAGGCCGCGAACGGCTTCCGGCTGACCTGCGTACCGGCCGCGAACCCGGCCGGGAAGCCGTCCGCGAACCCGCCCGCCCCGCAGACCTGAACCACGACGCGCCGCGCGGCCCGGCCCGCGGCGCCTCCCTCCCCGAACCCCCCTGTCTTGCCGGGGCGAACGCACCACGCCCCGCATCGGAAAGGAACCCACCGTGGTCTTCATGACCTCTGAACGACAGCGCGTCATCCTCGTCGGCAGCCGCATCCGCCAGTACCGCGAATACGCCCTGGCCTCCCTCGCCCAGCACTACGAGGTGACGCTCGTCGCGCCGGAGGCGCCCAGCTGGCAGGCCCGCTACGTGGAGACCCACCGGATCGCGGACACCACGGACGCGGCCAAGCTGTACGCCCCCGTCGCCGACCTGCGCGGTGAGGTCGCGAACGCCGCGATCGTCACCTGGGACGAGTGGTCCCTGGTCGCCGTCTCCTCGGTCGCCAAGAAGCTGGGCATGCGGGCCATGGACCCGGCGGCCGCCAAGATCTGCCGCGACAAGTACGCCACCCGGCAGGCCCTGGAGGCGGCCGGCATGGCCGCCGTCCGCTACATCCCGGCCACCACCGAGGACGAGGCCGTCGCCGCCGCCGAGACCATCGGCTTCCCCGTGGTCGTCAAGCCCCGCACCCTCGGCGGCAGCTTCGGCGTGATGATGGCGCGCGACGTGGACGGCCTGCGCCGGGCCTTCCGGCTCGCCTCCACCAGCCGCCTGCGCGGCGCCGGAACCACCGCCTCGGTCCTGATCGAGGAGTTCATCGAGGGCCCCGAACTCAGCGTGGACAGCGTCGTCGTGGACGGCGTCGCCACCCCGGTCGCGGTGGCCCGCAAGCGCCTCGGCGCCCACCCGTACTTCGAGGAGGTCGGCCACCTCGTCACCGACTGGCGCCAGGAGCCGTGGGCGGACGCCGTCACCGAACTGGTCCAGGGATCCCACCGCGCGGTCGGCGTCGACTACGGGGTCACCCACACCGAACTGCGCGTCGCCGCGGACGGCCCGCGCCTGATCGAGCTCAACGGCCGGCTCGGCGGAGACCTCATCCCGCACCTGAACAACCTGGCCACCGGCGTGGACCTGCCCCTCGCGGCCGCCCGCATCGCCTTCGAGGAGACCCCCGACATCACCCCGACGCGGGCCAGGAGCGCAGAGGTCCGCTTCCTCTACCCGGCCTACGACGGGGCCGTCGACCGGGTCGTCCTGCCCGCGCCCGAGGACGTCGAGGACCTCGTCGAGGCGGTCGCCCTGGTGGAGCCCGGCGACGAGCTGCTGCTCCCGCCGCGCGGCCTGACCCCGCGCTCCGCCGCGCTCATCGCCGTCAGCGACACCCCCGCCGGGACCCGCCGCGCCCTGGACCGGGCCGAGGAGCTGTCCCGTACCGAGGTGACCGGGGTCGCCGCGCACCGGCTGGGCGCCCGCGTGGAGAACGCCGTGACCCGCCGCTTCTTCGACCACGAGCGCACCGCCCGGCGGATGACCGTCTCCGGAGTCCGCGGCGTGGAGCGGTTCCGCACCGGCGCCGGTGGCGGCGAGGGCCTCAACCGCCCCGTCTTCCTCAGCGCGACGGAGGTGACCACCCTCGAACGCGACCTCGGCGGCCTCTTCGAACTGCTCAAGGCGGTGCCCGAGCGGCTCTTCGACGGCGACCTGCGCGCCTTCGCCCGGGCCGTCGGAATGTCCGCCACCCAGGCCGACCTGGTGCTGCGCGGCTCCTCCGACGAGCTCGCCCCGCTCTCCCGGGCCGACCTCTACCGCGAGACCGGCGGCTTCCGCGTCATGGAGCTCAACACCGGCTCCTCGCTCGGCGGCTGGCAGATGGGCGAGTTCGCCCGCGCCCTGGTCCAGGACGAGGAGTTCGCGAGGTTCGCGGACGCCGAAGGCCTGGTCTACCCCGACCCCCTCGCCCGCATCACCGAGGTGCTGCGCCGCCAGGCACCCTCCCTCGAAGGCATCGAGCGGCCGCTGCTCGCGATCACCGACTGGCCCGAGGGCTTCGAGAAGTCCAAGTGCTGGATGGAGTTCGTCGTCCCGGCCTTCGAGCGGCTCGGCTTCGAGCCCGTCGTCTGCCACCTGGGCGAGTTCACGTACGAGGCCGGCAACGTGCTGCACCGCGGCCGCAAGGTCGACGTGGTCTACCGGATGTTCCTGCCCGGCGAAATGCCGGACGAGCCCCGCACCTACGACCTCGTCAACCCGCTGCTGGACGCCGTCGAGGCGGGCAACGTCGAACTGTTCGCCCCGCTCGACTGCGAGCTGTACGGCAACAAGGGCAGCCTCGCGATGCTCAGCGACGAGCGCAACCGCGGAGTCTTCACCGCGCAGGAGTGCGAGCTGATCGACCGCATCCTGCCGTGGACCCGGTTCGTGCGCGACGAGAAGGTCACCTACGACGGCGAGAAGATCGACCTGCTGCCCTACGCCATCGCCAACAAGGACCACCTGGTCCTCAAGCCCACGCTGCTCTACGGCGGCGTCGGCGTGACCCCCGGCTGGACCACCGACCAGAAGGAGTGGGTGGCCAAGCTCCGCCAGGCCACGGACGGCCCGTTCGTCCTGCAGCACCGCCTGCTGCCGACCACCGAGCGGTTCCTCTCCGAGGACGGCGAGAGCTGCGAGGACATGGCCGTCGCCTACGGGACCCTGATGGTCGACGGACGCTACGCCGGCACCCTGGCCCGCGGGGTCACCGACCCGGCCGTGGGCATCGTCAGCATGCTGCGCGGCGCCCAGATCGGCTGTGCCTTCCACGTCGACCCGGCCGCAGGGGCGGTGGACGCGAAGTGACCGACATCGGGAACGGGGCCGCCGAGACGCTGGAGGAGGCGCCGGCGGGCCCCCCGGCCGGCGCCGGGAACTCCACGCTCTGGCGGGACCCGGAATTCCTCAAGTTCTGGTCCGGAGAGGCGATCTCGCAGATCGGGGCCCAGGTCACGACCCTGGCACTGCCGCTCACCGCGGTGCTCACGCTCGACGCCAGCTCCTCGCAGGTGGGCTTCGTCAACGCGGCCTCCTACGCCCCGTTCCTGATGGTCACCCTCCTGGTCGGCGTCTGGGTCGACCGGGTGCGGCGCCGGCCGCTGATGATCATGGCCAACGTGGGGCGTGCCCTGCTGGTCAGCGCGGTACCGCTGCTGGCCGTCCTGGACCTGCTCCGCATCGAGCACGTGTACGTCGCCGCACTGCTCGTCGGCACCCTGACCGTCGTCTTCGACGTCTCCTACCAGTCGTACCTGCCGACCCTGGTCGGCAAGGAGCACCTGGTGGAGGGCAACAGCAAGCTCCAGGGCACCAGTTCGCTGGCCCAGATCGGCGGCCCCGGACTGGCCGGCCTGCTCGTCGGGTGGGTCACCGCCCCCTACGCGCTGCTGATCAACGGGATCTCGTACCTGGTCTCCGTGCTCACCCTGCTCGCGGTACGGCGCTCCGAACCGGCGCCGGTGCCCCAGCAGGAGCGGACCGGGATCTGGACGAGCGTCAAGCAGGGCGTGCGGATCATCTGGGACAGCGCCCACCTGCGGGCCTGCGCCCTGCAGTCCGGGCTGTACAACCTGTGCTGGATGTCGCTCCAGACCGTGTTCGTGCTGTACGCGGCCCGCACGCTCGGCATCTCGCCCGGCGGCATCGGCCTGCTGCTCGGCACGGGCGCGGTGGGCTCCCTGGTCGGCTCGCTGTTCGCGCAGCGGCTCAAGCGCAGGATCGGGCTGGGACCCGCCATCCTGGCGGCCCTGCTGCTGTGCTGCCTGGCCCCCGCGGCCATCCCGGCGGCCCCGGCGAACGGCGGAGCGCTCTCGCTGGCGCTGTTCGTCGCCGCCTTCGCCCTGATCGGCGCGGGCGGCACCATCGCCAACATCCACATCATCAGCCTGCGCCAGTCCATGACCCCGGACCAGCTCCTGGGCCGCATGAACGCCGGATACCGGTTCGTCTCCTGGGGCACCCTCCCGCTCGGGGCGCTGCTCGGCGGCTGGCTCGGCGACCTCATCGGGCTGCGGGAGACCCTGTTCGTCACGGCCGCGCTCTTCCTCACCGCGGTCCTGGTGGTCCTGAAGTCGCCGGTGTGGCGCCTGAAGGACTTCCCGGCGCAGATCGGCGCGCAGCCGCGGAAGGCGGAAGCGAGGTGACCGCCGTGACCCCGGTGCCCCTCGAGCCGGTGCCCCTCGAGCCGGTGCCCCCCGCGGCGCGGCCGGCCCAGGCCTTCGGAGCCATCGAGAGCCTGCTCGCCCGTCGGACCGGCTGGGGCCGGTCCGACGCGGTGAGCCGCATCCTGGCGGCCGCCGGCGCACCCGGAGTGCTCTCGATGGCCGGAGGCATCCCGGCGCCCGACAGCTTCCCCGTGGCCCGGCTCGCGGAGGCCACCGAGCGGCTGTTCGCCCGCTCCGCCGTCCCGGCGCTCCAGTACGCCCCCACGGACGGCATCGCCCCGATGCGCGAGGTGATCGCGGCCCGGGCCACCGCGACCGGCGCCGCCGTCACCCCCGACCGGGTGATGGTCACCGCCGGCAGCCAGCAGGGCCTCGACCTCGTCGCGCAGACCGTCGTCGACGAGGGTGACGAGGTGGCCCTGGACGACCCCAGCTACCTGGGCGCCGTACAGGTCTTCCGGCGGGCCGGGGCCCGGCTGCTGCCGGTGCCCGCCGACGCGGACGGCATGCGCACCGACGTGCTGGAACAGCGCCTGGCCGCCGGCGCCCGGCCCAAGCTGGTCTACGTCGTCCCGCACTTCCACAACCCCACCGGGGCGGTGCTCTCCGGGGAGCGCCGCCGCCACCTGGCCGCGCTCGCCGAGCGGTACGGCTTCCTGGTGGTCGAGGACGACCCGTACGGCGACCTGGCCTTCGAGGGCGGCCGGCTGCCCTCCACCGACGTGCACACCGACCGGGTGGTCCGGCTGATGAGCCTGTCCAAGACGGTCTGCCCGGGACTGCGGGTGGCCGGCCTGGTCGCCCCGGCCGGGCTGATCGGCGAGCTGGTCGCCGCCAAGCAGTGCGGCGACCTGCAGACCAACACCCTCGGCCAGTACCTGCTCGTCGACCTGCTGGGGGACCCGGAGTTCCTGCCGGCCCACCTGGCGGGACTGCGCACGCTCTACGGCGGGCGGGCCCGGGACATGGAGACCCTGCTGCGCGAGCGGCTGCCCTGGCTGGACTTCGAACGGCCGCGCGGCGGGCTCTTCTTCTGGTGCCGGCTGACCGATCCGCGGGTCGGCTCGGAGGCGCTCTACGAGCACGCGCTGGCGCGCGGCGTGGCCATCGTGCCGGGCACGCCCTTCTGCATCGAGGAGGACGGGTCGCGCGTCCTGCGGCTGTCCTTCGCCTCCCTGGACGACGCGCAGCGCCAGGAAGGCGTCTCGCGGCTGGCCGAGGCCTGGGACAAGGCCCTCGCCGACGGCTCCTGAACGACCACCGCGACCGCACGGCCGCCGCGACCGCCGCGACCTCACGACCGCATGACCTCACGGCCGCCGCGACCGCACGGCCGCAGTACCCACGGGTGATCCCCGGCCGCACGACCCGCACCGCGTCCATCCCGCACGGTGCGCATCCGCACAGTCCTCATCCCGCACTGTCCGCACCCCTCAAGGAGCATGGCCGTGACAACCACGTCCCCCGCACCGGTGACCGCCGACATCCTGGTGGCCCGGCTGTTCCAGGTGATCGACACCCGCTCGTGGGACCGGCTCGGCGAGGTCTTCTCGCCGGACGCCGTCTACGAGCGCCCGGGCTACCCCCCGCTGGAGGGCCTCGACCGCATCCGCCGCTTCTACGAGCACGAACGGATCATCACCTCGGGCGCGCACGAGGTGAGCCAGGTGACCGGCGGGCTGGCCGCGGCCGCCTGCTGGGGGCGCTTCCGGGGAGCCGACAGGAACGGCACCGCGCTGGACGAGGCCTTCGCCGACACCTACCTCGTGCGCGACGGCCGGATCGAGCACCGCAAGACCTTCTTCTACCGCCCCGCGATCTGACGCGGGGCCGGGTGGGTCCGGCTCCGCGTCGGGTCCGGACCGCCGGGGGGCGGCCCGGACCCAGCCCCTACGGCACGGCCCCGGTACCGACCGGGGCCGTGTCGGCCGTACGGGTGAACGTGCTACTTCTTGCCGCCGCCGAGGATCTGGCCCAGCAGGTCCCCGAGGCCACCGCCGGCCGGGGCCGCACCGGGGGCCGCGCCCGCCCCCGTGCCCGCCGCGCCCGGTACCGATCCGGGGGAGGGGATGGGGGAGTCGGCGCCGGAGGCCTGCGGGGTCGCGCCGCCCGTGCCCTTGCCGGCCGCGCGCTTGGCGAAGACGGCCAGCAGCACCGGGATCAGCAGTTCGATGACGCGGGCGATGGTGGGCGCGGGGATGCCGGTCTTCTTGGAGACGGCGTTGGCCACGGGCTTGCTCACCTTGGCGAGCACCCCGGCCATCATCCCGCCGCTGAGCATGCCGCCCAGGCCGCCGCCGAGGGTGGCCACGCCTTCCAGTGGAGCCTCGGTCACCTCGGCGAACGCCTGTCGGACCTCGTTGCCGTCGTCGTCATCGGCGTCGGCCTTCTGCTGGAGGTCGCCGGTCATCGCGCCGACCGTGGCCGCGACGGTGTCGCGGGCGCCGTTCGCGTCCGTACCGAGGAGCCCGGCGATCTCGGTCAGCCGGTCCTCGCCGAGTTCGCTCAGCACGTCGTCCTGGAATGAAGGTTCGCTCATGCCTGAAACGCTACTTCTGTGCCGATTTACCGGCACCTCGGATCGCGCCGGGATCACCCTTGGGTAATGGAGAAGTAAAGGTGTGAATCGGCGTGCAACCACCGGCGGTGGTCGCGGGTCGTATGTTGCGTCGGCGCTTCCGGGGAGGGATCTGGGGGGATCGGGAAGTCCGACGAGGGAGGGGTAACCGTGAGGGGGTCCGGCCGGAAGGCCGGACCC
>NZ_JBSGXB010000109.1:0-22025 GCF_053609185.1 Streptomyces sp. NPDC054956
CCGCACCCCCGTGACGGGCTGCCGCAGTGCTGCCCTTGTCCCCCTGCCCCCCTGCCCCCCTGGCTCCGTGCCGCTTCTGCCTCCGGTGGCGGTCCGGTCAGAGCCACCCGCGCTGGGCCGCGCGCAGGCCCGCCTCGAAGCGGCTGCGCGCGCCGAGCCGTTCCATCAGGGCCGCCATGGACCGGCGGACCGTGCTCAGCGAGACCCCCAGCTGGTGGCCGGCCGCCTCGTCGGTCATGCCCTGGCTCAGCAGCCGGAGCAATTCCCGCTCGGGCGGGGTCAGTCCGGTGCCCTCGTCGCGCGGCCGGTCGCAGCCCAGGGGCAGCGAGGCCTCCCAGACCTGCTCGAAGAGCGCGGTCAGCGCCGCGACCGCGCCGGGCAGGCGCAGGACGACGGCGCCCGCGCGGGTGTCGGCCGGGTTCAGCGGCACCAGGGCGTGGGCCCGGTCGACCAGGATCATGCGCAGCGGGAGCGTGGGAACGGTCCGTACGCCGCCGCCGTTGTCGGTGAGCCAGCGGGCGTAATCCAGGGTCGGCGGATTGCCGCGGACGCTGTCCAGACAGACCGTGCGGACGCCGACGCCGCGCGTCAATAACTGGCTGTCGTTCTCCCGGGCCGCCTCGATGGCGGCGGCGGACTGACCGCCGCCCGGCATGAACGTGCAGATCTCCGACTCGGCCTGGTCCGCGATGAGTTCGAGGCGGGCCTGGACGGCGTCGATGCCGATCAGCCGTTCGCCGCCGCCGTCCCCGGCCGGGCCGGTGGCCGGATTCGGCCCCTGGCGCAGGTCGGAGATCATCCGGGAGACCGTCTCGTGGCTCTCGGCGATCTCCCGCTGCCGCCGGTCGAGTTCCTCCTGGTGGCGGCGGAGCATCAGCTGCATCCCGAGCTCCGGGCTGACCGCCCGCCAGGTGCCGGGGACGGCCCGCGACCGGCGCAGCAACGAGGCCTCGGCGAGCTGGTCCAGGGCCTCCCGCACGTCGGTCTCGGTGCTCCCGAGGTGCGCGGCGATCTGCTCGATGCCCCAGCCCTCGGGGCGGGTGGCCATGAGGCGGTAGACGGCTTCGGTGGCCGGATCGAGCCCGAGTGTGGCGAACAAGATGATCCTCCGTGGGGGACGAGGAGCCGTGCGCCGAGCGTGACAAGCCGGTGCGTCCCTGTCTTGTCAAAATCGGCATGCGACCGCCACGGGCGGGCCGTACGCGGTTGCGCGGGGCTCAGCCCGACAGCAGCACGCTGCTGACTCGGCCCGGCATCCGGTCCAGTGCCGAGCCCGGTGCCAGGCCGCCCCGGAGGCGGACGAACCGGGACGGGGGCAGCCCGGTCATCGCCTTCACCTCGCGGCTCAGGTGTGCCTGGTCGTGGTAGCCGCACACCGCCGCCACCTGCGCGGCCGCCGTCCCCGCCGCCAGCAGCCCCAGCGCGTGCTGGAGCCGGAACACCCGGGCCACGGCCTTGGGGGACAGGCCCACCTGTTCGCGGAACCGCGCCCGCAGGGTGCGCGCGCTCCACCCGGTCCCGTCGCTCACCCGGGTCAGCGAGCGGCTGTCCGCCCACAGGCGGGAGAGCGCGCCGCGGAGTTCGGGCGCGGGCTCCGGGCCGCACTCCAGGCGTGCGCAGAACACCTCGTCCAGCAGGGCGAAGCGCTCCGTCCACGAGCCGAGCGCCTGGAGCCGTTCGGTCAGGAACCGGCCGCCGGGGCCGAGCACTTCCGCCAGGTCCACGTGGGCGTCCTCGAAGTGCCACATCGGGACGCCGAAGAGCCGGTAGCAGCCCAGCGGGCTCATGTTCACCTCCAGCCCGTGGACGACGCCCGCGTGCACCCCGATCGCCGGGACCGTGCGGGGGCCGCTGATCATGGCCCGGGAGGCGGGCCGCAGCAGGCCCTTGCCGAGTTCCTCCGTACGCGTCACCCACAGGCCTTCGGAGAAGGTGAAGACCAGCGTCACGTACCCCGTGGGCAGCTCCAGGCGCCGCCTCGGTGCGGTGAACTCGGTGTGGAACCCCGTGTAGTTGACGATGAGCGGCCGCAGTGGAGCGGCCGGACGCCGGCGGCGTGCCGAGCGGGCGTCCGGCCCGGGAGCGGCCTTCCCCTGTGCGTCGACGACGTCTGTGGACCCCATCCGCGGGCCCTCCCCCTGCTGTTGCGCGGCGGTCGTACCGCGCGGTCGGCCGATGATGGCAGGCCCCGGGGTGCGCTGGCCAGAGCAATCCGCGCCGTGACACCAAGCGTTCAGGACCACTTGCTCTCACCCGGAACACCTTCCGGGGGGTACCGCCCGGCGGCGATGCTTCTGCTGCGGCCGGGAACACCGGCCGAAAGCAAGACGAACCAGCCGAGACGGACCGGAAAGAAAGGGAGTGGCCCGCCATGTTCTTCGCCTTCTTCGGCCTCATCTGGGACTGACGCCCCTTGTACCTCGAGATGGCGGCGGTCGAACTGACGGCAAGTCCGCAGGCTCCGCGCCAACGCCTCGACCCGAACCTGCTCTCCGATGTGCTGTGGGCCTGCGCCGAACCGGACGACCGGACCCAGCACTTGACGGTGATGACCCGGGACGGACGGGCCGATCTGGTCCTCTACTTCCTCGCCGAATCCACCGAAGCGGCCCGCACGGCGGCGCTGCACGGGGTGCGGCGCGCCATCGCCACCTCCCCGATGCTGTCCGGCTGGACGGCGCGGGAGATCCCCCTCGACGCCACCTACCCCTTCGGCACGCCCGATTTGGAGACACCACCGTGAAAGGCAACGCAGTGAGCGCCGCCCCCGCCCCCGCCGCTCCCGCCACCCGCGCCACCCGCGCCGCGTCCCGGCTCCGGCTTCCCGCCGCGGCCGCCGCACTGCTCGGCGCCGCCCTGCTCGTCCCGGCACTGGGCACCACCCAGGCGCACGCCGTGGACTCGGTGCGCTGGGAGCAGACGAACCTGGCCGGCCTCGGATACCTCGCCTCCAGCGGTGTCGACGGAGTCGACGGCCCCGGCACCCGGGCCGCGCTCAAGGAGTTCCAGCAGGACAACGGCCTCGCCGAGGACGGCGCTTACGGGGACCGCAGCGAGCTCGCCCTGCACCGGCAGGTCGAGGCGGTCCAGCGCAAGGCCGGAGTCGCCGCGGACGGCCTGTACGGCGACGGCACCAAGTCGGCGGTCAAGCGCTGGCAGAGCGCGCACGGGCAGGGCGCCGACGGGATAGCCGGCCCGGCCACGATGTCGGACATGGGCGTCCCGCGCACCCTCTACCAGGTCGCACAGAGCCAGTTCGCCGCGCACGGCTGGTCCGTGTCCGCGCAGTTCGGCTGCCTGAAGAGCCTGTGGATCGGCGAGAGCGACTGGAAGGTGTACGCCACCAACCCCAGCAGCGGGGCGTACGGGATCCCGCAGTCGCTGCCCGGCAACAAGATGGCCGTCAGCGGCGGGGACTGGGCCAACAACCCGGTCACCCAGATCAAGTGGGGCCTGAAGTACATCGACGAGCGGTACGGCACCCCGTGCAAGGCCTACGACACCTGGAAGGCCCGTTCGCCGCACTGGTACTAGGACCGGCCCGCCCCCCGCCGACCCACGCCCGCACCACCCCCCTCGACGCAATCCATCCGGGCACCCCTGTGCCCACACCCACCCGCTTTATCACGACAAGGAAGGACACCACCATGCGCACCAACCTGCGCCGCGCCACCCTCACCGCCGGAACCATCGCCGCCGCGGTCGTCATGGCCCTGCCCACCAACGCCTTCGCCGTCTCCAAGCTCTCCCAGTCCGCCGCGGCCTCCGCCCTCGGCGCCGTCGGGATCACGCACTCCTCCAGCGGCGGCTGCACCACCCGCTCGAACAGCACCTGCACCTCGTACGAGCAGATCAACCAGGCCACGGTCGACGGGCTGAAGACCCTCAAGAGCGCCAGCGGCTGCGCGATCAACGTCACCGGCGGCACCGAGGTCGGCCACGCGTCGGGCACCTACAGCCACTACAACGGCTACAAGGCGGACATCAACCCGACCACCTGCATCACGAACTACATCAAGAACAGCTTCACGAAGATCTCCACCCGCAGCGACGGTGCGGAGCGCTGGCGCTCCTCGGCGGGCAACGTCTACGCCCGCGAGAGCAACCACTTCGACATCACCTACTGCGGCGGTTCCTCCGCCTGCACCAGCGCCGCCAGCGCCTGATCACCGGAAGGAACGGAACCTCATGAAGCTCTCCTCGCACAAGAAGCTGTCCGTCGTGCTCGGCGCCCTGGCCATCGCCGGAGCCGGCCTGGTCGTCGCCCCGGCGGCGCAGGCCGACGGACTGGGCTGCGGCGACAACGCCGTCTGCTTCTACAAGGGCTACTCGACCTGGACCGGCGAGTTCCACGACGTCACCTCCGGCTACCAGACGCTCGTCGGCAGCAAGGGCGCCGACAAGGCCTGGAGCACCCGCCACAGCGGCGGCACGCTCCTGCACTTCACCAACGGCCGGACCCTCTGCCTCAAGGCGGGCCAGCTCAACGAGGGCCTCAAGAGCATCGGGACCGTCGACAAGGTGCGCCTGACCTCCTCCGCCAACTGCTGAGCGGGAAGGGCGACATGAAGAACATCCGGCGCGGACCGCGGGCCCTGGTGGCCGCCGCGCTCCTGGCGGGGGCCGCCGCGGCCCTCGCCGGGCCGGCGGCGGCCGCGCCCGCCACGACCGCGGCCACCGACTGCGGGTACCCGTACGTCTGCTTCTACATCGGCGAGAGCGAGGCCGGCCGCTTCAAGGACGTCACGTCCGGCTGGCAGACCCTCACCCGCAGCCGCGGGGCCGAGTACGCGGACAACCACCGCAACGACGACGGGGCCCTCCTGCACTTCACCGACGGGCACACGTACTGCCTGCGGCCCGGAGGGCACGCCCTCCTGGGGCCCATGGGCACCGTCGACAAGCTCCGCATCACCGACTCGCCGACCTGCCAGGTCTGACTCCGTTCCACCCCCCACCCCTCCACGCACAGGAAGAAGCCCACGACCATGCGGATCCTCCACGGCACGAAGAGCAAGGTCCTCGTCACCGGCGCCGCCCTGGCCGGCGCGCTCGCCCTCGCCTCCGGACCGGCGTACGCGTCCTCCTCGAACGTCTCCGGTCAGGTCGGCGGCAGCTACACGTACTACGGCACCGGCCGCACGGTCACGGTGAACGGCTCCAACGTGTACCTCCAGGTCAGCAACACGCCGGGCGTGGCCATGAAGGTCATGTGGTACAAGTGCGACAACCGCTCCGTGCACGGCTCGGGCGTGGAGGTCGGGGACGGGCGGCGCCACCTGATCGGCTCCAACTTCAAGTCGGGCACGGTCTTCTGCCTGGCCGCCGCCGCCGACCTCAGCGAGGTCAGGCTCGGCTGGAGCGGCACCCTCAGCTGGAACGTCACCTCCTGATCGCGAACGGCTCGACGCGCACGCGGCCGGTCCACCCGCACCAGCGGGGGACCGGCCGCGCCGTCGTGCGTCGAGCCGAGACCGCTCAGACCGGGGCGAAGAGCACCTTCGAGGTCCCCGGGTCCGCTTGCGTCAGCCGGACCCTGATCCGGTCGCCCAGCGGCAGGCTCCCGCCGGCCGGGGCCTCGACGCGGCCGACCACCGCCGGGTCCTCCAGGTGGACCGTGCCGACCAGCGGCTCCCGTTCCTTGACGTCGATGACCGTCGCCTCGTAGGTCTCCCCGACGTGGTCCTTGAGCAGCGCCGCCTCCACCAGGTCCACGGCCTCCCGCTCCGCCGAGTTGGCCAGCCGGGTGCCGTCCGCCATCTCCTTCGGCAGCGCGTCCAGCGCCTCCAGCGCCCACCGAGGGGGTTCGGCCCCCGCGGCCGCCGCCACGCACAGCTCGCCCGTGTACCGGTCGACGAGCCGGCGCAGCGGGGCGGTGCAGTGCGTGTACGGGGCCGCGACCGCCGCGTGCAGGAGGGGGTCCGGTTCCGCGCCGCCGGTGAAGACCGTGTAGCCGGCGCCCCGCAGCAGGGACGTGCACTCCTGCAGGAACGCCGCGTGGGCGGGGACGTGCGGATCGAGGGAGCGCACGAGCTCCGCGTACGGGACGTGGTGCGGCCACTCGATGCGCAGGGCCTTCGCCGCCCGGCGCAGCCGCCCGACCGCCCCGTCGGGAGCGCTGGGCAGGGTGCGCAGGATGCCGGTCCCCGCGGCGAGCATCAGCCCGGCGGCGGCCATGCCCGTCATCAGGGAGATCTGCGCGTTCCAGCCGTCGGCCGGCAGCGGCGCCCGGTAGACCAGGCTGTACGAGCCCTCGTGCTCCACGATCTCCTGCTCGGGCACGTTCAGCGAGATCCCGCCGCGCTCCACTTCCAGCGCCTCGCGCAGCCGGCCGATGTCCGCGAGCAGCGCCAGCGGCTCCTCGGCGGTGCCGCCGTCGATGGCCTTCTGGACCCCGTCGTAGTCGAGCTTGGCCCGGCTGCGCACCAGCGCGCGGCGGACGTCGGTCTTCTCGACGCGCCCCTCCGCGTCCAGGTCGAGCCGCCACAGCAGGGCCGGGCAGGTCTGGTCGGGCAGCAGGCTGGCCGCGCCCTCCGAGAGCACGGCCGGGTGCAGCGGGACCTTCTCGTCGGGGAAGTAGAGGGTGGTGACCCGCCGGTGCGCCTCGGCGTCCAGCGCGCCGCCGGGGGTGACGTAGGCGGCGACGTCGGCGATGGCGTAGTGCACCCGGTAGCCGCCGGAGGAACGCTTCGCCAGGTGCATGGCCTGGTCCAGGTCGCGCGAGGTCGGCGGATCGATGGTGAAGAGGGGGATGTCGGTGGCATCGAGGTCCGGCAGCCGCGGATCGGCGACCGCCCGCTCGGCCTCGGCGAGTACGGGCGCCGGGAACTCCCGGGGCACCTCCAGCTTCGTCCGCAGTTCACGCAGCGCGGCCCGCAGAGCAGCCCCGTCTGCGCCGGTCATGATCATGTGACGGCGTGGCATGTGCCGAGCCTATGGCCGGTGGGCCCGGGCGGCACGGCGAGCCGTCTACCCTGGGCGGGGGCCGCACCCCCGCCGCTGTGCCATGCCCGTCCGAAGGAGAACCACCGTGCTCGTGCTGCTGCCGCCGTCCGAAGGAAAGGCCGCCGGCGGCTCCGGCGCACCGCTGGAGCCGCAGTCGCTGTCCCTGCCGGGGCTGCGCGATGCGCGTGCGGCCGTGCTGGAGGAGCTGGTCGAACTGTGTGCGGGCGACGAGCTGAAGGCGCGCGAGGTCCTGGGCCTGAGCGAGGGCCTGCGCGGCGAGGTGGCCAAGAACGTGGAGCTGCGGTCCGCGGTGGCCCGGCCGGCGGGTGAGATCTACACCGGTGTCCTGTACGACGCGCTGGGCCTGGCGACCCTGCCCCCGGCGGCGGCCGCCCTCGCCGCCGAATCCCTGCTGGTCTTCTCCGGCCTGTGGGGAGCGGTCCGGGTCACGGACCGCATCCCCTCCTACCGGTGCTCGATGGGCGTGAAGCTGCCGGGGCTGGGGGCACTGGGCGCGTTCTGGCGCGAACCGATGGCCGCGGTGATGCCGGAGGCCGCGGGCGAGGGCCTGGTGCTGGACCTGCGCTCCTCGGCCTACGCCTCGGCGTGGAAGCCGAAGGGCGAGGTGGCGGGGCGTACGGCCACGGTGCGGGTGCTGCACTCGCAGATGGTGGACGGCGTGGAGAAGCGGTCCGTGGTGAGCCACTTCAACAAGGCCACCAAGGGCCGCCTGGTCCGCGACCTGCTGACGGCGGGCGCGGTTCCCGCCTCCCCGTCCGAGCTGGTCACGGCCCTGCGCGACCTGGGCTTCACGGTGGAGGCCGAGACCCCGGCGAAGCCGGCCAAGGCCTGGTCCCTCGACGTGGTCGTGACCCAGATCCACTGACCCGCTGACCCGCTGACCCGCTGACCCGCTGATCCGCATTTCGCCCGGGCCGTTCGCCGGCCCGGGCGGACGCGGTCAGTCCTGGCGCGGGTCTCCGTACAGGCGGTAGGAAGCGTCCTGCTGCGCCAGCCTGCGCAGTGCCGCGAACATCGTGTCGCCCAGGACCGTGCCGACCGCCGCCGATTCGACCAGGTCCTCCCGGGCCACCTCGCGGGTCGTGTAGTCCAGGTCCGCGCGGGCCACCAGTTCGGCGGCCTCCGCGTACGCGTCGAGGACCTCCGCGAAGGCGCCGTGGCCGGCCCGCTCCAGCGCGGCCAGCGCGGCGGCCAGCGCCTCGCCCGCCGGGGAGCGCGCGCCCGCGTGCCAGCCGCGCCGCTCGACGATCCCGGCCACCTTCGCCCGCGCGAGCTCGGTCTCGGCGTCGGGCTCCCCGCCGTGCCCGGGCACCAGCGCGTCCGACACCGAGGCGAGCATCTTGTGGACCGAGCGCTCCTTGTCGTCGATGGCGCGCAGGACCTCGCCGATGGCCGCGAGGGGGAGCTTGCCCACCTCCAGGAGTCCGCGGATCAACCGCAGCCGGCGCTCGTGCGCCTCGTCGTAACGCGCCTGGTTGGGGCTGCTGAGCAGGCCGGGCGGGAGCAGTCCCTCCCGTACGTAGTACTTGATCGTCGGTACCGGTACCCCGGTCCGTGCGCTCAGCTCTCCGATGCGCATGCTCGCGTCCGTCCGTTCCTGGGTCCCTTGCGTGTGCCGCACCCATCATAGATAGTGGCACTACCGGATAGCGGAGAGTGCCGCTATCCATTCTTCTCTGGGGGTGGAGAGATGCAGTTCGTGTTCCCGCGTACCTGGCACCGACCGCTGGTGGTGTTCGCCGCCGCGATGGTCTTATGGGCGGCCGGCTCCGCCGTCGGTCTCCTCGTCGACGACCGGACCCTGCTGGGCGTCCCGATCTGGATCAAACCCTTCAAGTTCGCCGTCTCGTTCATCGGTTACACGCTGAGCCTGGCCTGGATGATCTCGCTGCTGGAACGGGCCCGGCCCCGGCTGGCCCGGCCCGCGTGGTGGGCGGGCACGGTGGTGGGGGTCGCCGGTGGTGTGGAGATGGTGCTCATCACGTGGCAGGCGTTCCGGGGCCGGCAGAGCCACTTCAACCGCGCCACCCCCTTCGACGCCCAGCTGTTCAACGCCATGGCCGTGTTCGTCGTGATCCTGTGGCTGGCCGCGCTGGTGATCGCCGTACTGCTGTTCCGGGCGAAGATCGCCGACCGGGCGACGACCTGGTCGATCCGGATCGCCGCGGTCCTCGCGCTGGTCGGTGCCGGGCTCGGGTTCCTGATGACCCGGCCCACGGAAGCGCAGCTCGCGGCCGGTGACGACAACGCCCCGATCCAGGGCGGGCACGCGGTGGGGGTGCCCGACGGAGGCCCCGGCATGCCGCTCACCGGCTGGTCCACCACCGGAGGCGACCTGCGGATCCCGCACTTCGTGGGGATGCACGCGCTCCAGCTGCTGCCGCTGTTCCTCCTGGTCCTGGCCGCCCTCGCGACGCGGTTCGCCGCGCTGCGCGAGGAGCGGGTCCGCCTGCGCCTGGTCCTGGTGGGCGGCGCGGTGTACGGGGCGGTACTGGCCCTGCTGACCTGGCAGGCGCTGCGCGGCCAGCCGCTCACCTCACCGGACGGGACGACGCTGGCCGCGGCCGCCGCGATCCTGGCGGCCGGCGGAGCGGGAACCCTGCTCGCCCTGCGGCTCGGCCGGGGGGCCGGCGCGCACGAGGGCGCCGAACCGGTCCTCCTCGGTTCCGCGCCGCGAGCCCGTCAGGAGTCGAAGGAGACGGTGTAGGCGCGGAACCGGGGGAGGGGGCAGGCCCTAGCGGCCCAGGGGCCAGGCCACCGTCGCCGGGGTCTGGTCCGCGGCGCCCGCGTACGTCGCGCACGCGTCCGTGAGGGTTTCGAGCAGCGTGAGCGGGTCCGGGAGCGGGTGCTCCATGCCCCGCAGCCAGCTCACCGCCAGGTCGCCGGGCAGGGTGGCCGGCGGAACCAGCACGTAGCTGCCGCGGCAGTGCCAGCGCAGCCCGGGGTGTTCGTCCATCGTCTCGGGGTGGCAGTCCAGTTCGCAGGGCCACCACTCGTCCTCGTCCTCGGGCGTACCGCGGGTCGCCGTGAAGAAGAGCATCCGGGCCTGGTCGCCCGTGCCGCCCGACTCCGCGACGGGGCCGACGTCCACGCCCGCCGCCAGCAGGCGCTCCAGCGCGCTGCGGCCGGCCTCGAGGGGGACGTCCAGTACGTCGTGGACCATGCCGGTCGCGGTGATGAAGTTGGCCGCGGGCTGGTTGCGCGCCCAGCGCTCGATCTGTGCGCGGTCGGTGGTCGACTGGGTCTGCCAGGCGAAGGAGAGCGGGTGCCGTGCGGGCGTCGGACAGCCGATCCGGTCGCACGAACACCGGTAGCCCGCGGGATGCGCGGCGGGGGAGATCGGCAGACCGGCCGCGGCGACGGCCAGCAGCAGGGCCTCGCGTTCTCGTGCGGGATCCTCGGCGTCGGGTTTCGGCTTGCGGCGCAGCCACTGGGAAATCCTGCTCTGCTCGCCGCGTTTGACGCGGCCCGACTCAGACCCCATCTATCCCCTCACCTACACCGTTACCCCGGCAGACCCTCACATGGTCCCACCATCCCGGTCACCAAGTGACCGCACCCCCCGGACCGGGACTCCCACATAACCACAGAATTCGGCCATATGTTCTCGGCCACCGAACGGCCATGACTTTTCCCACCCCTTGCCGACCCGGTTCCGGACCGGATCCGCCCTGGTCCGGGCCCCGGGCGGGTCGGGTCCTGGCCCCGATCACGCTCCCGGGCCGACCCCGCCCAGCACCGAGTCCACGAGGGCGTCCGTATATGCGTGCGTGAGCGGCGCCGTGCGCATCAGCCACCGGTACGTCAGCGGCCCCACCAGCATCTCCACGATCAGCCGCAGGTCCGCGTCCGGCGGGAGCTGGCCGGCCTCGCGGGCCGCCCGCAACCGCTGCTCGTACAGCGCGAGCTGGGGTTCCAGCAGTTCCTCGGTGAAGCGGGCGCCGAGCTCGGGGTCGGTGGCGCCGGCCGCGGTCAGGGCCCGCGCGGGGGCCTCGTACCTCTCGTCGTTGAACTCGTCCACCGTCGCCCGCAGTACGGACTTCAGGTCGGCGGCCAGGTCCCCGGTGTCGGGGAAGCCGCTCCAGCCGGAGCCTGCCTCGGCGTCCCCGGCCAGCGCCATCGAGGCGTCCAGCAGCACCGCCGCCTTCGAGGGCCACCAGCGGTAGATGGTCTGCTTGCCGACCCCCGCGCGGGCGGCGATGGCCTCGATGGTCAGCTTGTTGTAGCCGACCTCTCCGACCAGGGCGAGCGCGGCGTCGAGGATGGCCCGCCGGGAGCGGTCGCTGCGGCGCGTGGCGTCGGGGAGCCGGGGGGAGGGGCTGGGCTGCGGACTGGCGCTCATCTCGGCAACTTATCAACCCGGCACCGCACGTCTTTCAGCCGTTCCGGAAACCACCCGATCAGTTCACTGCGCCGTCTCCCTTGAGGAGAGACGATTCTCTCCTCATCACCGTGAGGAGCCCTCGTTGCGTAGAGACGCCACACCCCGGCGCTACCTGATGTGCCCGCCCACGCACTTCAAGGTCACGTACTCCATCAACCCGTGGATGGATCCCGCGAAACCGGTGGACCTGCCGCTCGCGCAGGCCCAGTGGGAGGACCTGCGGGACCGCTACCTGGCACTCGGCCACACCGTCGAGACCCTCGTCCCCGACCGCGCGCTGCCCGACATGGTCTTCGCGGCCAACGGCGCCCTCGTCGTGGACGGCCGCGTGCTGGGCGCGCGGTTCGCCTATCCGGAGCGGGCCCCGGAGGCGGAGATCCACCTGGACTGGTTCCGGGCCAACGGCTTCCAGGACGTCCACGACCCGTCCCACGTCAACGAGGGCGAGGGCGACTTCGCCGTCACCGCGACCTACATCCTGGCCGGCCGGGGCTTCCGCTCCAGCCCGCTCTCGCACGACGAGGCCCAGGAGTTCTTCGGCCGGCCGGTCATCGGCCTGGACCTGGTCGACCCGCGCTTCTACCACCTGGACACGGCGCTGTGCGTGCTCGACGGCGACGAGATCATGTACTACCCGCCCGCCTTCTCCGCGGGCAGCCGGGCGGTACTGCGGCGGCTCTTCCCGGACGCGCTGATCGCGGAGGACCGGGACGCCGAGGCGCTGGGGCTCAACGCCGTGTCGGACGGCCGGCACGTGCTGCTCCCGCAGGCCGCCACCGGACTCCTCGACCCCCTGCGGGCGCGGGGCTTCGAGCCGGTCCCGATGGACCTGGGGGAGCTGCTCAAGGGCGGCGGCAGCGTGAAGTGCTGCACCCAGGAGCTCAGGGCCTAGGCGCGGGCGCGGGCACGGCCGCTGCCGCGGCTCCGTCACCGGCCGCGGCCCGCTCCGGGCCGCGTACCCGATTCAGGACTCCTGCGAAGGCGGCCAGGCCTGGCCCCAATCGGCGTCGCGCGCCGCCTTGTAGAGGTCGCCGTGGCGCTTGGTCACGTTGACCCGGGTCAGGCCGGTCCCTTCGCCGTCCTGGGGCCCGCACAGTTCCAGCTGGACCAGCCCCTTGCGGATCTGCGGCCTCCGCGTGATCCGCGAGGCGGCCGGCTCCACCGGGAAACGGGTCGCGGCGACGTAGCTGAACTTCTCGTCCTCGTACGGGAGCGAGCCGCCCTTGACCTGCCGGTGCAGGGAGGAGCGGCTGACCCGCGCCGAGAAGTGGCACCAGTCCTTCCCGACCTCGATCGGGCAGGTCCCGTCGTGCGGGCAGGGCGCGGCGACCCGCAGTCCGGCCTCGATCAGCTGGTCGCGGGTCTCGCGGATGCGCAGGTAGCCCTCCGGGGTGCCGGGCTCGATCACCACGACGGCCTGGCCGGCCCGCGCGGCCTCGGCGACGACCGCCCGGCGGGACTCCGGAGTCAGTTCGCCCAGGACGTACGACACCGTCACGAGGTCCGCCTCCGGGACGGTCATCCCGGCGCCGATGACCGCCCGCCGCCACTCGGCGGCGCGCAGCACCGGCGAGGTGGAGGCCGCCGCCAGCTCCTTGCCCAGCACCAGGGCCGGGTCGGCCCAGTCCAGCACCGTGGTCGTGCGCGGGCCGTCCCAGATGGCGTCCACGGCCCAGGCCGCGGCGCCGGTGCCGCCGCCGACGTCCACGTGCGAGGCCGGGGACCAGTGCGGCGCGGCTTCGGCGAGGCCGTCGAGGGCGGAGCGTACGGCCTCGAAGGTGGCGGGCATCCGGTACGCCGCGTACGCCGCCACGTCCGAGCGGTCCCGGAGGATCGGGGTGTTGGTCGGGGTCTGCCCGCGGTAGTTGGCGATCAGCCGTTCCACCGCGGCCGTGGCCTGCTTCTGGGTGAGCCCTTCGAGCAGCCCGCCGAGCGCTGCGCGCAGGGTTTCGGCGGTGGTGGGCACGGAGGCGGGGGCGGTGTCGTTCACCCGCGAAGTTTACGGCGCGGCGCGGGGGGCCGGTGGCCCAGCCCCCGGACCCCCGCGCCTCAATCGCCGGCGGGGCTGGATTGGCCCTGCGGTCGCCAGGGGCGGCACAGGGCCAGGAAGCAGGCGACTGCCAGGAGGGAGCACGTCAGCTGGACCAGGGCCATCGGGACCGCGGTGTCCTCGCCGGCGATTCCGACCAGCGGCGAGGCGACGGCGCCGACCAGGAAGGAGGAGGTGCCCAGCAGCGCGGAGGCCGAGCCGGCCGCGTGCGGGGCCCGCATCAGGGCCTGCGCGTTGGTGTTGGGCAGGACTGTGCCCATCGCGGACATCAGGACGAAGAGGCCCGCGCAGACGGGGAAGAGCCCGACCTCGCCGAAGACCCCGGCCGACATGAGCAGCAGGGCCACCGAGGCGGCGGTGATGATCGCGAGCCCGGCCGCGAGGACCTTGTCCAGGCTGACCCGGCCCACCAGCAGCTTGCCGTTGACCTGGCCGACCGCGATCAGGCCGACGGAGTTCACGCCGAACAGCAGGCTGAAGGTCTGGGGCGAAGCACCGTAGATCTCCTGCACCACGAAGGGCGAGGCGGATATGTAGGAGAAGAGCACCGCGAAGGAGAAGCCGCCGGCCAGTGTGTAGCCGGTGAACACGCGGTCGGCGAAGAGCCCGCGCATGGTCGACAGCGCGGCGCCGACCCCGCCGGTCTGGCGGCGTTCGGGCGGCAGCGTCTCGTCGAGCTTCCGCCAGACGGTGAGGGTGAGGACGGCGCCGATGACGGTCAGGACGACGAAGACGCCCCGCCAGTCGGCGAAGCGCAGCACCTGGCCGCCGACGAGCGGGGCGATGATCGGGGCCACACCGGATATGAGCATCAGGGTGGAGAAGAACCGGGCCATCTCGACCCCGTCGTACAGGTCGCGGACGACGGCCCGCGCGATGACGATCGCGGCCGCGCCGGCCAGGCCCTGGAGCAGGCGGAAGCCGATCAGCAGCTCGGCGGTGGGGGCGAAGGCGCAGGTGGCGGTGGCCAGGACGTAGACGACCATGCCGATGAGCAGGGGCCTGCGGCGGCCCCACTTGTCGCTCATCGGGCCGATGACCAGCTGGCCGAGCGCCATGCCGGCGAGGCAGGCGGTGAGGGTGAGCTGGATGGTGGAGGCGGGGCTGTTCAGGGCATTGGTCACCGCCGGCAGGGCCGGCAGGTACATGTCCATGGACAGCGGCGGGAGCGCGGTGAGCCCGCCGAGGATGAAGGTGACGAGCAGCCCGGTCCTGCGGGCGGCCGTCAGGGGGGCGGTGCTGGTGGGGGAGGGGTTCGTGGGCGACGAGTCCCTTGAGGGCGCGGTCGCGGGGCCTCTCTCCGGCATGCGGAAACTCCAGTCCTGTCATCATTTCTTCGCACCCCTGCCGACCCATGCTCTCAGCAATCGGAACGTCCCGGGACCGATGCCGCATGTGACGTAACCTGCGGCCCCATGAACGCACGTGTACAGAAGATCGCCGTCGTGACCGGAGCCGGCTCGGGAATCGGCCGCTCCGTGGCCCTCGCCCTCGCCGCCGCCGGATGGTCGGTGGCCGTGGCCGGCCGCCGCCTCGAACCGCTGCAGGAGACCGCCCGGGCGGCCGAGGCCGCGGACAAGGACGCCGACGTGCTGTGCGTGCGCGCCGACGTGAGCGATCCGCAGGACGTGGCCGCACTGTTCCGGACCGTGCGCGAGCGCTACGGGCGGCTCGACCTGCTCTTCAACAACGCGGGCACCTTCGGCCCGGGCGGCGTCCCGCTGGAGGACATCACCTACGAGGCCTGGCGCTCGGTGGTCGACGTCAACCTCACCGGGGCGTTCCTCTGCGCGCAGGCGGCCTTCCGGGTGATGAAGGCCCAGGACCCGCAGGGCGGCCGCATCATCAACAACGGGTCGATCTCGGCGCACGTGCCGCGTCCGAACTCGATCGCCTACACCGCGACCAAGCACGCCATGACCGGCCTGACGAAGTCGCTGTCGCTGGACGGGCGCCCGTACCGGATCGCCTGCGGCCAGATCGACATCGGCAACGCGGCCACCGAGATGACCGAGCGGATGCAGACCGGGATCATGCAGGCCAACGGGGAGCTCGCCGTGGAGCCGGTGATGGACGCCGCGGACGTGGCGCGGACCGTGCTGCACATGGCGGAGCTGCCGCTGGGGGCGAACGTCCAGTTCGCGACGGTGATGGCGACCGCGATGCCGTACATCGGACGCGGCTGACCGCTCCGGGACCGGGAATGATCTCCGGGGAACCGGAGTTGAGCCGATCATGACGACTGAAGTACTGCGCTACACCGCCTTCTCCGCCGACCCCGAAGGCGGCAACCCCGCCGGTGTCGTACTCGACGCGGCCGGCCTCGACGCGGCCGCCATGCTGGAGATCGCCGCCGGACTGGGCTACAGCGAGACGGCCTTCCTCACCGCCCCGCCCGAGGGCCTGGGCGGCGCGGAAGGCCGGGCGTTCTCCGTGCGCTACTTCAGCCCGAAGGCGGAGGTCCCCTTCTGCGGGCACGCCACCGTGGCCACCGCCGTCGCGCTGGGCGAGCGGATCGGCCCCGGTGAGCTGCTCTTCGCGACCGGCGTGGGCACGGTGCCGGTGTCGGTGACCCGCGAGGCGGGAGACGGGGCCGGCCTGCGGGCCGTCCTGACCAGCGTCGAGCCGCACACCGAGTCCATCGACCCGGCCGACCTCGCCGAGGCGCTGGCCGCCCTCGACTGGCGCGCCGACGACCTGGACCCGGAGTTCCCGGCGCGGATCGCCTTCGCCGGAGCCCGTCACCTGGTGCTCGGCGCCGCCACCCGGGCCCGGCTCGCGGACCTCGCGTACGACTTCGACCGGCTGGAGGCGCTGATGCTGCGCCTCGACCTCACCACCGTGCAGCTCGTCCACCGGGCGGGTCCGGCGGAGTTCCACGTACGCGACCCCTTCCCCGTCGGCGGCGTCGTCGAGGACCCGGCTACCGGCGCGGCGGCGGCCGCCTTCGGGGCGTACGCGCGCGAGCTCGGCCTGGTCCCGGCCGACTCCGTCCTCACCCTCCACCAGGGCGAGGACATGGGCCGCCCCGGCGTGCTGACGGTGGAGCTGCGCTCCGGCGACACCCGGGTCCGGGTGGGCGGCACGGGCACCCGGATCCCGTAATGCGCACCGAGGAGTACGGTTCCCTGCCCGCCGGGCTCGCCGCGCAGGTGGCGGCCCTGGAGGAGCGGGCGTGGCCGGGGGCGGCCGCCGGGCACGATCCGGCGCTCGCCCCGCGCTGGGTGCTGCTGCTCGACGGGGACGGGCGGGTCGCCGCCTCGCTGGCGCTGCTGTACAAGACGGTCGAGCTCGCGGACGGGCGCGCGTACCGCGCGGCCGGGCTGAGCGGCGTGGTCACGCGGGAGGACGTACGGGGCCGCGGGTACGGGTCCCGGCTGGTGGCGGCGGCCCGCGCCTCGCTCGCCGCCGATCCGGCGGTGGACCTCGCGCTGTTCAGCTGCGACCGGGAGCTGGTCGCGTTCTACGGGGCCGCCGGCTTCGAGGCCCTCCCCGGCACGGTCCTGGTCGGCGGCACCCCCGAGGACCCCCTGGCCACGGACGCCCCGGCCTTCGACAAGACCGTGCTCGCGGCGTTCTTCGAGGGCGCCGCCTCCGAGGAAGAAGGCCCCGCGAACGACGAAGGCCGCGCGGACGAGGTCCGCGCGGCCTTCACCGGCATCCGTGTCCCGCTGTACCCCGGGACGGTCGACCGCCTCTGGTGAGCCGGCCGCGGTGGGTCAGGAGTTGCTGGGCTCCGGCTTCTTCGGCTCCACCGGGGTCCGCTTGACCAGCGACGGGGCCAGGAACAGCACCAGCACCGGGATCAGGTACAGCGCCCAGACCACGACCTGCAGCACGGTCGGGTCCGGCTGGAAGTTGAAGGTGCCCTTCAGCAGGGTCCCGTACCAGCTGTCCGGCGGGATGGTCTCGCTGATGTCGAAGGCCTTGTTCGCCAGCCCCGGCAGGAAGTCCGCCTCCTGGAGGTCGTGCACGCCGTACGCGAGCACGCCCGCGGCGACCACGACCAGCATGCCGCCGGTCCAGGTGAAGAACTTCGACAGGTTGATCTTCAGCGCGCCCCGGTAGAACAGCCAGCCCAGCAGGATCGACGAGCCGATGCCGAGCAGTACGCCGATCAGCGGGCCGGCGCCCTCACCGGCCGCGTGCACCGAACGCCACACGAACAGCGAGGTCTCCAGGCCCTCCCGGCCGACGGCCAGGAACGCCGTCGCCACCAGGGCTCCGGTGCCCATCGCGAGCGCCGCGTCGAGCTTGCCCTGGAGCTCGGCCTTCAGGTGCCGCGCGGTGCGCTTCATCCAGAAGACCATCCAGGTGACCAGGCCGACCGCCACGATCGACAGGGTGCCGCCGATGGCCTCCTGCGCCTTGAAGGTCAGTTCCTGCGTGCCGAACTCGAGCCCGGCGCCGAAGGCCAGCGCCACCGCGGCGGCCAGACCGACGCCCAGCCACAGCGGCCCCAGCTTGTCCTTGTTCCCGGTCTTCACCAGGTACGCGATGAGGATGCAGACGACGAGGCTGGCTTCCAGCCCCTCGCGCAGCCCGATCAGGTAGTTGCTGAACACTTCGGTTCTCCGTCCCCTACGCGAACAGCGTCCGGCCCCACCAGTCGTCCTTGTCGCGGACGCCCGGCGGGACGGCGAAGACGGCCGAACCCACGTGCTGGATGTATTCGTTGAGGACGTCGGACTTCGCCAGCTTCCGCTGGATCGGTACGAAGCCCTTGCGGACGTCGCGCTGGTAGGCGAGGAAGAACAGACCCGCGTCGAGGCGGCCCAGTCCGTCCGTGCCGTCCGTGAAGGAGTAGCCGCGGCGCAGGATCGTCGCGCCGTCGTTGCTGTCCGGGTGGGCGAGACGGACGTGCGCCTCGGGCTTCATCGCCTTCAGGAACGGCTCGTCGCGCTCCTTGGACTTGCCGACGGGGGCACCCTCGCCCTTGTCGCGGCCGAAGATGTCCTCCTGCTCGCCGAGCGGAGTGCGGTCCCAGGTCTCGATGTTCATCCGGATGCGCCGGGCGACGAGGTACGAGCCGCCGGTCAGCCAGTCGCTGCCGTCGCCCGCGCCGACCCACACGTGCTTCTCCAGGGCGGCCTTGTCGGTGCCCGCGATGTTCCGGGTGCCGTCCTTGAAGCCCATCATGTTGCGCGGGGTCTGCTCGTCCGGGGTCGTCGACGAGGTCTTGCCGAAGCCGAGCTGCGACCAGCGCACCACGACCTTGCCGAAGCCGATGCGGGCGAGCTGACGGATGGCGTGCACCGCCACCTGCGGGTCGTCGGCGCAGGCCTGGACGCACAGGTCGCCGCCGGAGCGGGCCGCGTCGAGGTTGTCGCCGGGGAAGAGCTCCAGGTCGATCAGGGCGTCGGGGCGCTTGCCCTCCAGCCCGAAGCGGCCCTTGGCGAACAGACCGGGACCGAAACCGATGGTCAGGGTGAGGCGGGAGGCCTTCAGGCCCAGCGCCTCGCCCGTGTCGTCCGGCGGGGCCTCCGGGAGGCCGCCGTAGCCGCCCTCGCCGACCGGCTGACCGGCCGTCATCAGACGGGCCGCCTCGGTCCAGTCCTTGAGGAGCTTGATCAGCTCGGCGCGGTCCTTCGTCTTCACGTCGAAGGCCGCGAAGTGCAGCCGGTCCTGGACGGCGCTGGCGATACCGGCCTGGTGCTCGCCGTGGAACGGCACGGCCGCCCCGGCGGAGGCCGCCGAGACCATGTCCGAGCCCGAGGTGAGGGCCATGGCGGTGCCGCCGGCCGCGGCGGCGCCGAGCGCCAGGCCCGCACCGCCCCAGCCGAGTACGGCACGGCGCGAGGGCGCGCCCTTGACCTGCTCCGGCGCCGGGTCCTGGCCCTGACCGGGTTCCTGTTCGGACACTGACTCGCTCATTTCTGGATCTCCCGCCTGCTCAGCCGTTCCCGGAACTACTTCGCGACCGCTGCGGCCAGCTTCGACAGCGGCTCGGCCAGCGCGTTGACACCGTCGGAGAGCTCCTTGCGCTCGGCCTCGCCGACCTTGTCGTACGAGGTGAACTCGTACGCGGCCTTGTTCGGGCGGTACTTCTCCAGCAGGTTGGTCATCGCGGCGAACTGCTTGTCCAGCTCGGCGGTGAGCGCGGGGTCCGTCTTCGAGGTGATCGGCTTGAGCAGCTCGTACGCCTTCTCCGCGCCCTCGACGTTGGCCTTGAAGTCGACCAGGTCGGTGTGGCTGTAGCGCTCTTCCTCACCCGTCACCTTGCCGGTGGCGACCTCGTCGAGGAGCTCCTTGGCGCCGTTGGCCATCGAGGTGGGGGTGATCTCCGCCTCGCCGACCTTCTTCTGCCAGTCGGTGAGGTCCGCGATCAGGGTGTCGGCGAGCTTCTTGTCCGAGTCGTCGATCTTGTTGCCCTCGAAGAGGGACTTCTCCAGCTTGTGCCAGCCGGTCCACTCCTGGCCGGCCTCCAGGCCGTCCTCGCGGACGTCGACCTTCGGGTCGATGTCGCCGAAGGACTCGGCGACCGGCTCGGTGCGCTCCCAGCCGATGCGCGAGGGGGCGTACGCCTTCTTCGCGGCCTCGACGTCGCCGGCCTTGACCGCGTCCACGAAGGCCTGGGCCTTGGGGAGGGTCTCGTCGGCCTGCTCCTTCACGTACTTGCGGTACGCGGCGACGGCCGCATCGGCCTCGGGGCTGCGCTTCTCGGTGCCGCCCGCGCCGGTGGCCTTGACCTGCTGGCGGATGCCGTCACCCTTCATGCCGGGCTTGCAGGCGATCTCGTAGTCGCCCGCCTTGAGCTCGGCGGTGATGGTGGCCTGGGTGCCGGGGCCGATGTTCTCGCGCTCGGCGACGATGCGGTCGTCCGGGAACAGGACGTAGAGCTCGGTGACCTTCTCGCCCTTGTTCACGACCTCGAACTGCACCTTGCCCGCGGGGAACTCCTTCGTCGCGACCTCGCAGGAGGTGTCCGTGGCCTTCACGCGGATCACGCCGTCGCCGGACGCGTCACTCTTCTCGGAGCAGCCGGTGACCGCGGTGAGGGCGGCCACGACGGCGGCCGCGGTGACGAAGGTGAGGCGGGCGGGACGCATAGGGAGCTCCTGGCAGTCTGGCGTTCGGCAGACGACCGCCCCGATCAGGTGGGTACGGCCGGTGAGGCGGACCTAACTTAACCGAGGCTTACCTGACCTATACCCGTGCGTCCAGTGATTCAGCCCACACCTTTCGGCGCCGGACACGCCGCCGTCACGGGCACCCCACGGATACCCCAAGGAGGGGTCAAGCAGAGGTCAAGCCGAAGCGACCGTTCCGTACCGCGGAACGATCTCCTCCGGGGCCCTCGGCCCGGTGTCCGTCCGGTGCCCGCCCAGGGGGCGCGTCCCATCCGTACGACGTCCTCCACCGGAAAAGGAAAGGACAGTGCAGCCGATTGGGGGAGCACCGCCCGGCGCAGGGCCGGCTCGGGGGTCGACCAGTCGCCCACCGGGCGCCCGTCGATCCGGACCGCCCGCCCGGCCCCGGGCGCGCCGCGCTTGCGGCGGGTGCGGCGCAGCAGCCAGAAGAAGAAAGGACTGCCGAGCAGGGCGGTCGGCACGCCGAGCGGCAGCTCGGCGGGCTGGGCGAGGGTCCGCGCGGCCAGGTCCCCGGCGACCAGCGCCACGGCTCCGGCGAGCGCGCTGCCGGGCGCCAGGAACAGTCCGGCCGGCGCGCTGCTCGGCGCCTCCGGCGCCATCGTCGCCGCCGGTGCGGGTGCGGTGCACATCGCGCGCAGGCGGCGTACGTCCGAGAAGTGAGACGTGCTTGAATTCCGGCGTGAACGATCTGGACGTACTGAGGGTCTTCTGCGCCGGTGACGGCAGCCACGGCAACCTGCTCGGCGTCGTGCGCGACGGCCGGACCTGCCCCGACGACGTGTCCCGGCAGGCGCTGGCCGCCGAACTGGGCTACAGCGAGACGGTGTTCGTCGACGACCCCGAGCGCGGGGTCGTCGACATCCGCACCCCCGGCACCCGGATGTCCTTCGCGGGGCACCCGCTGGTCGGGGTCGCGTGGCTGCTCGACATCGAGGAGCTCCAGCCCCCGGCGGGCGCCGTATGGGCGCGCGACGACGGGGAGTTCACCTGGATCACCGCCCGCCCGGAGTGGGTGGAGGGCAAGCGCACCGAGCAGTACGCCAGCGTCGCCGAGGTCGACGCGCTGCCCGCGCCGCCGCCGGGCGAGGGCTGGCTGTACGCCTGGGCCTGGGAGGACGAGACCGCGGGCCGCATCCGGGCCCGAGGCTTCCCGCGCCGCCCCGACGGGGCGATCACCGAGGACGAGGCCACCGGCTCGGCGGCGATCCTGCTGACGGCCGAGCTGAACCGGGCCCTGAACATCACCCAGGGCGCGGGCTCCCAGATCCTGACCGCCCCCGGCCCGGACGGCACGGTGGAGATCGGCGGCCGGGTCCGCTTCGCCCCGGACCCCGCCTGACGGCGGGCGCCCCGGCCGAGCCGCGGTTCGCGGCGGGCCCGGCCAGGCCCCGGCGCTCGCAGGCGCGCCCCGGGCGGCCGCAGGCCGCCGGTCACCCGGGGAAAGCCCGGAAGGGGGGGGGGCCGGGGGGGCCCCCCCCGCACCGCGCGGCGCGGCGCCGCCGCGGCGGGGAGCGCGGGGAGCGGGGCCTCAACA
>NZ_JBSGXB010000110.1:0-22011 GCF_053609185.1 Streptomyces sp. NPDC054956
TAAGACACAGACCCCGCCGGGCCCTACTCCGACGGCGTACCGCCGCGCCGCCCCTTGGGGGTGTCTTTCGGAACCGGCCGGGCCCGATCCGAAAGACACGCCCTAACCCTTGAGTGTCCCGATCTCCGGACAGGGAGGATCACCGGGCCCCGGAGGTCTTACGCTGCTCCCAGCACGCCCTCCCCCACCCGCAGGGCGGGCGTCTTTTCCGCCGCATCTCTTCCATGGGAGTCACCACCGTGACCGAAATGACCGACGGCGTCCTGCACACCCTGTTCCGTTCGGAACAGGGTGGCCACGAGCAAGTCGTGCTGTGCCAGGACCGAGCCACCGGCCTCAAGGCCGTCATCGCGATCCACTCCACCGCCCTGGGCCCGGCCCTCGGCGGCACCCGCTTCCACGCGTACGCCTCGGACGAGGAAGCCGTCCTCGACGCGCTGAACCTCTCGCGCGGCATGTCGTACAAGAACGCCCTCGCCGGGCTCGACCTCGGCGGCGGCAAGGCCGTGATCATCGGCGACCCGGACGTGTTGAAGTCCGAGGAACTGCTGCTGGCCTACGGCCGGTTCGTGGAGTCCCTCGGCGGCCGCTACGTGACCGCCTGCGACGTCGGCACCTACGTGGCCGACATGGACGTCGTGGCCCGCGAGACCCGCTGGGCGACCGGCCGTTCCCCCGAGAACGGCGGCGCCGGCGACTCCTCGGTCCTCACCGCCTTCGGCGTCTTCCAGGGCATGCGCGCGAGCGCCCAGCACCTGTGGGGCGACCCGACCCTGCGCGGCCGCAAGGTCGGCGTCGCGGGCGTCGGCAAGGTCGGCCACCACCTGGTCGAGCACCTGCTGGCGGACGGCGCCGAGGTCGTCATCACCGACGTCCGCGCGGAATCGGTTCAGCGGATCCTCGACAAGCACCCGGGCAAGGTGACCGCCGTCGCCGACACCGAGGCGCTGATCCGCGTGGAGGGCCTGGACATCTACGCCCCCTGCGCGCTGGGCGGGGCCCTGAACGACACGTCCGTGCCGGTGCTGACCGCGAAGGTCGTGTGCGGAGCGGCGAACAACCAGCTCGCGCACCCGGGTGTGGAGAAGGACCTCGCCGACCGCGGGATCCTCTACGCGCCGGACTACGTGGTCAACGCGGGCGGGGTCATCCAGGTCGCCGACGAGCTGCGCGGCTTCGACTTCGACCGCTGCAAGGCCAAGGCCGCGAAGATCTTCGACACCACCCTGGAGATCTTCGCACGTGCGAAGGCGGACGGTATTCCGCCGGCCGCCGCGGCCGACCGGATCGCCGAGCAGCGCATGGCCGACGCCCGCAGGGCGCCCAAGGCCTGATCCCCGCGGGGTCCCTCAGGGGGCCCCGACGGGACCCGCGGGCGCACCCGCCGGGGCGCGGCGAGACGGAACTCACTGCGCTTCGGCGGGTCGCCCGTCAGGAAAGGGCTAAAATCGCAGCTGACCAGCGAGGACGGGGCGCCTTGTTGGTACTGCACCGGGGCGCGTCATGCGGGCGGCGTACCGTATGGCCGCGGAAGCAGGTACCGTTAAACCCCTACGGACGGTCTCTCCACGGAGAGCCCGCTCCGAACCATGAACGCGTGTCAGACTCTGGGGCCGTCGAGCCCCGTCACCGAGGGGGTCGAGCCATGGGGCGCGGCCGGGCAAAGGCCAAGCAGACGAAGGTCGCCCGCCAGCTGAAGTACAGCAGCGGCGGGACTGACTTGTCGCGTCTGGCCAATGAGCTGGGCGCATCGCACACGGAACCGCTGCCTGTCAGCGAGCCGGTCGTCGATGACGAGCTTGATGATGACGAGGACGACCCGTACGCCAAGTACGCGGAGCGCTACAACAGCGATGACGACGACGAGGACGAAGAGTCCGGTCCGTCCGTCTACCGTCGCGGTGCTTGACGCGCACTGGGCGTCGAACTCGCGGTGAGCTGATCGTCCGCAGCGGCACACAGGCACAAAGCACGGAAACCCGGTCCGGGGCATCGCCCAGGGCCGGGTTTCCGTGCTGTTCGCGTTGACGGGAACGGTCAGCTCGCGTAGTCGCCGGTCAGGGTCGCGCCCTCGGCGTGGTCGCCCCGGTCCAGGATCTCGCCGGCGACCCAGGCGTCGACGCCCCGGTCGGCCAGCGCGGTCAGGGCCACGTCCACCGACTGCTGCGGGACCACGGCCATCATGCCGACGCCCATGTTCAGGGTCTTCTCCAGCTCCAGGCGCTCCACCTGCCCGGCCTTGCCGACCAGGTCGAAGATCGCGCCGGGGGCCCAGGTCGAGCGGTCGACCGTGGCGTGCAGGTGGTCCGGGATCACCCGGGCCAGGTTGGCCGCGAGGCCGCCGCCCGTGATGTGCGAGTAGGCGTGGATCTCGGCCGTACGGGTGAGGGCCATGCAGTCCAGCGAGTAGATCTTGGTGGGCTCGAGCAGCTCCTCGCCGAGGGTCCGGCCGAGCTCCTCGACGTGCTGCTCGAGGGACATTCCGGCCCGGTCGAAGAGGACGTGGCGGACCAGCGAGTACCCGTTCGAGTGAAGGCCGGAGGATGCCATCGCGATGACGGCGTCGCCCGTACGGATACGATCCGCGCCCAGCAGCTGGTCGTACTCGACGACTCCGGTGCCGGCGCCCGCCACATCGAAGTCGTCCGGGCCCAGCAGGCCAGGGTGCTCGGCGGTCTCGCCACCGACCAGGGCGCAGCCGGCCAGGACGCAGCCCTCGGCGATGCCCTTGACGATGGCCGCGACACGCTCGGGGTGGACCTTGCCGACGCAGATGTAGTCGGTCATGAAGAGCGGCTCGGCACCGCAGACGACGATGTCGTCCATGACCATCGCGACGAGGTCGTGGCCGATGGTGTCGTACACGCCCATGCGGCGGGCGATGTCCACCTTGGTGCCGACCCCGTCGGTGGCGGAGGCCAGCAGGGGGCGCTCGTAGCGCTTGAGGGCGGAGGCGTCGAAGAGGCCGGCGAAGCCGCCGAGGCCGCCCAGGACCTCGGGGCGCTGCGTCTTCTTCACCCACTCCTTCATCAGCTCGACGGCGCGGTCTCCCGCGTCGATGTCCACGCCCGCGGCTGCGTAGCTGGCACCGGTGGTCTTCTCTGTCATGACAGGAGAGAGCTTTCGTGTCGTTGCTGCGTGTGGTGCGAGGCCTACGGGCCGAGTTCGATTCCTTCGGCCTGAAAGAGAAGGCCCCGCGCAGTTTGAGCAGGATGAGCAGGATGAAGGGGGCTTACGGGTCCGCGGGCTCGGGTGAGCCCGCGGACCGTACGCGGTGTCGCGGCCCTACGGGCGCCGGAGCGCGTCGGCGGCGTCCGTACCGCCGGCCAGCTCCGTCTCCAGCAGCTGCTTGCCCAGCAGCTGCGGGTCGGGCAGCTCCATGGGGTACACGCCGTCGAAGCAGGCCCGGCAGAGGTTGGGCTTCTGGATCGTGGTCGCCTCGACCATCGAGTCCAGCGAGATGTACGAGAGCGAGTCCGCCCCCAGCGACGTGGCGATCTCGTCGACCGTCATGCCGTTGGCGATCAGCTCGGCCCGGGTGGCGAAGTCGATGCCGAAGAAGCACGGCCACTTCACCGGCGGCGAGGAGATCCGGATGTGGACCTCCGCCGCGCCGGCCTCGCGGAGCATCTTGACCAGGGCGCGCTGGGTGTTGCCGCGGACGATCGAGTCGTCGACGACCACCAGGCGCTTGCCCCGGATGACTTCCTTGAGGGGGTTGAGCTTGAGACGGATGCCGAGCTGGCGGATCGTCTGCGAGGGCTGGATGAAGGTCCGGCCCACGTAGGCGTTCTTGACCAGGCCGATGCCGTACGGGATCCCGCTGGCTTCGGCGTATCCGACGGCGGCGGGCGTGCCCGATTCCGGCGTCGATATCACCAGGTCGGCGTCGGCCGGGGCTTCCTTCGCCAGGCGTCGGCCCATCTCGACACGCGAGAGGTAGACGTTCCGGCCGGCGATGTCGGTGTCCGGGCGCGCCAGGTAGACGTACTCGAAGACACACCCCTTGGGCTTTGCTTCCGCGAAGCGAGAGGTCCGCAGACCGTTCTCGTCGATCGCGATCAGCTCGCCCGGCTCGACCTCGCGGACGAAGCTGGCGCCGCAGATGTCCAGGGCGGCGGTCTCGCTCGCGACCACCCAGCCGCGCTCGAGGCGGCCGAGGACCAGCGGGCGGATGCCCTGCGGGTCACGGGCGCAGTAGAGCGTTCCCTCGTCCATGAAGACGAGCGAGAAGGCGCCCTTCACCTTCGGGAGGACCTTGGTGGCCGACTCCTCGATGGTCAGGGGCTTGCCGTCGTCGTCCGTCTGGCCGGCCAGCAGGGCGGTGACCAGGTCGGTGTCGTTGGTGGCCGCCACCTGGGTGGCACGGCCGTCCTGACGGGGGAGGTCGGCGACCATCTCGGCGAGCTCGGCGGTGTTCACCAGGTTGCCGTTGTGACCCAGGGCAATGGAGCCGTGGGCGGTCGCGCGGAAAGTGGGCTGCGCGTTCTCCCAGACGGAGGCTCCGGTGGTCGAGTAGCGGGCGTGACCGACCGCGATATGACCCTGGAGCGAGCCGAGAGAGGTTTCGTCGAAGACTTGGGAAACGAGGCCCATGTCCTTGAAGACGAGGATCTGGGAACCGTTGCTCACAGCGATACCCGCGGACTCTTGTCCACGGTGCTGCAGTGCATACAGTCCGAAGTAGGTGAGCTTGGCGACCTCTTCACCCGGAGCCCAGACACCGAAGACGCCGCAAGCGTCCTGGGGGCCCTTTTCGCCGGGGAGCAGGTCGTGGTTGAGTCGTCCATCACCACGAGGCACGCCCCCGAGTGTAGGCGAGATCGACCACTGGTCCGAATTGGGGACGGCCGGGAAATGTCACAGCACGGAGGGTGACGGATCACCTCCGTCTCGGTATGCGGATGTCCTTGTTGACAGCTACAACCGCATTCGTACAGGCTCTCGCCTCATGCAGCCCCTCGGTGACCGTTCCGTCACCCTCGTCGAGCGCCGGCACGTGGACCTGGTCCGTGTCGCGAGCGCCATCTGTCGCTGTTTCGCGTAGCCACAACTCTTTTCCCCCTTTTCGCATTTCCGCTCAGCCCAGCCCTGCCCTGCCGTGCCGCGCGCCGTCCCGCGCGCCGCCCGGGGCGGGTGGGTGAGCTGCGCCTTGGAGTACCTGTGTCTTCGTCCAACAGCAAACTGTCCCGCCGCGCCTTCGGCGGAGCCCTCGGAGCGACCGCGGCCGCCGCGGCGGTGGGGGTCGGCGCCGGGCCCGCCCGGGCCGCCGAGGACCGGTCCGCCGGTCCCGACGAGCGGGAGTTCCGGGCCGCGCGCGGCCGCCGCTCCCGCCGTCCGAACATCCTGTTCATCCTCGGGGACGACCTCGGCTGGGCCGACCTGTCCTCCTACGGGTCCCCGAACATCAAGACCCCGAACCTGGACCGGCTCGCCCGCCAGGGCGTCCGCTTCACCGACGCCTACTCCGGCTCCGCGACCTGCTCCCCGACCCGCTTCAGCCTGTACACCGGCCGCTACCCGGGCCGCGCCAAGGGCGGGCTCGCCGAGCCCATCGCGGACAAGACCGCGGGCCTGGAGCCCACCCATCCGACGCTGGCCTCGCTGCTGCGCGGCTCCGGCTACTCGACCGCGCTGATCGGCAAGTGGCACTGCGGCTACCTGCCCGACTACAGCCCGACCAAGTCGGGCTGGGACGAGTTCTTCGGCAACTTCGGCGGGGCTCTGGAGTACTACTCCAAGCTCGGCCTGGGCGGGGAGTACGACCTCTACGAGGGCGACGCCGAGTACAAGGACCTGCGCTACTACACGCGGATCCTGACCGAGCGGGCGAGCGAGTACGTCTCCCGCGACCACGGCGACAAGCCGTGGCTGCTGAACCTCAACTTCACCACCCCGCACTGGCCGTGGATCGCGGACGGCGACACCGAGGCGAGCGCCGAGGTCACCCGGCGGATCAAGGCCGGCGACGGACGGGCCCTGTGGCACCAGGACGGCGGCTCGATCGAGAAGTACCAGCAGATGGTGGAGGACCTCGACCGCTCGGTCGGCGAGGTGCTGAAGGCGCTGAAGCGCTCCGGGCAGGAGGAGGACACCCTGGTCTTCTTCTCCAGCGACAACGGCGGCGAGCGCTTCTCCCACAACTGGCCGCTCTCGGGCAACAAGGCCTCCCTCCAGGAGGGCGGCATCCGCGTCCCGAACATCGTGCGCTGGCCCGCCCGGATCGACGGCGGCCAGGTCAGCCACGTCCCGGTCTTCACCCCGGACTGGACGGCGACCCTGCTGGAGCTGGCCGGCACCCGCGCGAACCCGGCGTATCCGCTGGACGGGGTCAGCCTGGCCGGATACCTGCTGCGCGGCGAGAAGCCCGCCGAGCGCAACCTCTTCTGGCGGGTGCGCGGGGAGCGTGCGCTGCGCCGCGGGGACTGGAAGTACTACCGCGGCAAGGCGGGCCGCGACCAGCTCTTCAACCTGGCCGGGGACATCCGCGAACAGGCCGACAAGGCGGCCCTGGAACCGGCCCGCCTGGCCGAACTCCGCGCGGCCTGGGAAAGGACGGACGCGACCCTGCTGCCCTACCCGGGCTGACGCACGTACCGGGAACCGGCGGGCGGGAACCGCAACGGCCGACCCGATCCACAGCCTGTGGAAAGGGGCCTCACTCGGCGGGGGTGCCCGGCCGGGCGGTGAGGGCCCTGCCGGTGCCGTCGGTCGCGGTGAGGGTGAGCATCTTTCCGCTGGTCTTCCACTCGAGCGGGCCGGCGCCGAACAGTTCGGTCAGGGTCCGCTCGACCTCGCCGGGCCCGCCCTGGCAGGCCATCCGCGTGGTGGCGAGGGGGCCGAAGGTGAGCCGCTCGCCCTCGACGACGGCCTTCGCGTGGAAGCTGTTGCAGCCCAGGTTGCCGCTCGCGGTGCCGTCGGCGGCCAGGGTGAAGCGGGCCCGGCCGTCGGCGTCGGCGGGGAGCGAGGCGGCCACGTCCCCCTGGATCAGGGAGTCCACGGTCCACTCGGTGGCGACGAGCGGGGCGTCGGGGGTACGGGGCTCCGCGGTCAGGGCGATCGTGTCGCCGTCCGGGGCCCTCAACGTGATCTTCCCGGGGGCCTGTTCGACGGTCAGCCGGCCCCGGAACAGCTTGCCGAAGGCCGTCTCGAAGGGCAGGTCGGCGCAGGCCATGTCGGTGACTTCGCCGGGCGTCACGGTCATGGTGGTCCCGGTGTCGAAGACGGCGGCGGCGGTGAAGCCGTTGCAGCCGTAGTTGCCCGTGGCCCGGGCCTCGTGGCCCTTGGCGCGGTCCACGGTCAGCCTGGCGGAGGCGGGCGCCGTCAGCGTCCTGCCGTCCACGGTCAGGCTCACCACCGACCAGGAGCCGGAGAAGCCGCGGCCGGCGGACCTCCCCGCGGAGCCGTCGGCGTCACCGCAGGCCGTGGCGGTGGCGGACAGCGCGAGTACGGCGACCAGGGCGGCGGGGAGGAGCGGCAGCGTACGCATGCCGGTGGGACGGATGCCGCGCCGGGGCGGTTCCGCCCGGCGCGGCACTTCACCGGCTCGGCCCAGCGGACCGGCGGGGACGGCGGCACGGCGGAACGGCGGCACGGCTCACCGGGCGGCCCGGCGGCTCAGCTCATCAGCGGGAGCAGCGCCGAGAGGTCGGCGCGTTCGCCGCCGGCCCGGACCGCGGCCTCGTCCAGCGCCTCGGCCCAGCCCGTACGGCCCGTGGCGAGCCGGATCCAGGTCACCGGGTCGGTCTCCACCACGTTCGGCGGGGTGCCGCGGGTGTGCCGGGGGCCCTCGATGCACTGGACCACCGCGAACGGCGGGATCCGCACCTCCACCGAGCCGCCCGGCGCCTTGACCGCGAGCGCGTCGGCGAGCAGCCGGGTGCAGGCCGCCAGGGCCTGCCGGTCGAACGGCACGTCCACTCCGGTGGCGCGGCGCAGGTCGTCGGTGTGGACGACGAGCTCCACCGTACGGGTCACCAGGAAGTCGGACAGGGTCATGGTGCCGATCCACAGGTCGAGCACCCGGCTGCCGGGGTTGGCTTCGAGCGCCCCGGCCATGCGGGCGGCGGCCCGGTCGTAGAGCTCGGTCAGCGGGGCGCCTTCGAGGGTCTCCTTGGCCGCCTCGGCGATCTTCCCCGCGAGCGAGGCCGTGGCGAAGGGCCACTCGACGGCCGGCAGTTCGGCGACGGCAGCGGGCGGCCGGGCCAGGCTCCCGGCGAGCGAGTCGGCGACCCACGCGATGTGCGCGGCGAGTTCGGCGACCGACCAGTGCCCGACCCCGCTCGGCCGGGCGAGCTGTTCGGCGTCCAACCCCCGCACGGCGTCACGGACATGGCCGAACTGTGCGAGGACGGCCGTGCGGGTCCTGTCGTGGTCGTACCTGCGCGGCTTCTTCTTGGCGGGCGGCATGGGCCGACCTTACGCCGCCCGGCTCCCGGGAGCTCCGACCGTCTCAGCCCGAGGGCAGGACGGTCTCGCAGCCCGCCTTCGCCGCCGCGCGCAGGGCCGCCTCGCGGGCCAGTGCTTCCAGCTCCCCGGGCTCGCCGCGGTCCGAGCGGTCGTACTCGGAGGCGGCGGTCACCCGCAGGGAGGTCACCCCGCCGGACGTGGCCGGATCGGCGCACTTCGCGGTCACCGAGACGGCGGCGTTGCCGGGGTCGACCCGGCTCCCGCCCGGTTCGGCGCCCTTGGAGGCGACCACCGTGAGGGAGAAGTACTCGTCCATCTGCTCCTGGCCCTCGAACGTTCCGGCCCGGCTCAGCACGCACAGGTGGTCCCCCGCGGGGGCGGCCTCCACCTTGTCCGCCTTGCCGCCGAACCGCATCACCCGCTCCGGGTCCACCAGCCCCTGGCAGGCCGCGGTGATCTCCGCCCGGCTGTGCTCACGGACTTGATGGGTCCGGTGCGCGTCGAACACGAGCCAGCCGCACATGCACAAGGTAGCCACGATCAGCACCACCCCGGCCGTGGTGGGCCTTCGGCCCCTGCCCCCAGACGTCCGTGCCATCCCTGGCCCCTTCCCCCGCGTCCGCACCCGGTGCGGACGTCCTGCCGGAACGGACGAGCCCCCGCCCGGAACAGTTCCGGACGGGGGCTCGAAAGTCGGCGGCTCAGGCGAGCAGCGCCGGGATCGTCCCCTCGTGGGCGGTACGGAGCTCGGCCAGGGGGAGCGAGAACTCGCCCTGGATCTCGATCTCGTCGCCGTCCACCACACCGATGCGGGCCGCGGGCAGACCGCGCGCGCCGCACATGTCGGTGAAGCGGAGCTCCTCGCTGCGCGGGACGGCCACGATGGCGCGGCCCGCGGACTCGGAGAACAGGAAGGTGAAGGCGTCCAGGCCCTCGGGCACCACGATCCGGGCACCGTTCCCGCCGCGCAGGCAGGACTCGGTGAGCGCCTGGATCACGCCGCCGTCGGACAGGTCGTGCGCGGCGTCGATCATGCCGTCGCGCGAGGCCGAGATCAGGATCTCGCCGAGCAGCTTCTCGCGGCCCAGGTCGACCTTGGGCGGCATGCCGCCGAGGTGCTGGTGGACGACCTCGGACCAGGCGGAGCCGCCGAACTCCTCGGCGGTGTCGCCGAGCAGGTACAGCAGCTGGCCGGCCTCCGCGAACGCCATCGGCGTACGGCGGTTGACGTCGTCGATCACACCGAGGACCGCCACGACCGGGGTCGGGTGGATCGCGATGTCACCGGTCTGGTTGTACAGCGAGACGTTGCCGCCGGTCACCGGGGTGCCCAGCTCGAAGCAGCCGTCGGCGAGACCACGGGTGGCCTCGGCGAACTGCCACATGACGTCCGGGTCCTCGGGGGAGCCGAAGTTCAGGCAGTCGGAGATCGCCAGGGGCTTCGCGCCGGTCGCGGCGACGTTGCGGTACGCCTCGGCCAGCGCCAGCTGCGCGCCCGTGTAGGGGTCGAGCTTGGCGAAGCGGCCGTTGCCGTCGGTGGCCATGGCGACGCCGAGGTTGGACTCCTCGTCGATGCGGACCATGCCGGCGTCCTCGGGCTGCGAGAGCACCGTGTTGCCCTGGACGAAGCGGTCGTACTGGTCGGTGATCCAGGACTTCGACGCCTGGTTCGGCGACGAGACCAGGGCCAGGACCTGCGCGCGCAGCTCCTCGGAGGTCTGCGGGCGGGGGAGCTTGCCCGCGTCGTCCGCCTGGAGCGCGTCCTGCCAGGAGGGGCGCGCGTAGGGGCGGTGGTAGGTCGGGCCCTCGTGGGCGACGGTGCCCGGGGGCACGTCCACGATCAGCTCGCCGTGCCAGTAGATCTCGAGCTGCTCGCCTTCGGTCACCTCACCGATGACGGTGGCGATGACGTCCCACTTCTCGCAGATCTCCATGAAGCGGTCGACGTGCTGCGGCTCGACGATCGCGCACATGCGCTCCTGCGACTCGCTCATGAGGATTTCCTCGGGCGAGAGCGTCGCGTCGCGCAGCGGGACGGTGTCCAGGTCCACGCGCATGCCGCCGGAACCGGCGGAGGCCAGCTCGGACGTGGCGCAGGAGAGCCCGGCGCCGCCGAGGTCCTGGATGCCCGCGACCAGCTTCTCCTTGAAGATCTCCAGGGTGCACTCGATGAGGAGCTTCTCCTGGAAGGGGTCGCCGACCTGGACGGCGGGGCGCTTGGTCGGCTTCGTGTCGTCGAAGGTCTCGGACGCGAGGACCGAGACGCCGCCGATGCCGTCGCCGCCCGTGCGGGCGCCGTAGAGGATGACCTTGTTGCCGGGGCCGGAGGCCTTGGCCAGGTGGATGTCCTCGTGCTTCATCACGCCGATGCAGCCGGCGTTGACGAGCGGGTTGCCCTGGTAGCAGGCGTCGAAGACGACCTCGCCGCCGATGTTGGGCAGGCCCAGGCAGTTGCCGTAGCCGCCGATGCCCGCGACGACGCCCGGCAGGACGCGCTTGGTGTCGGGGTGGTCGGCCGCGCCGAAGCGCAGCGGGTCGACGACGGCGACCGGGCGGGCACCCATGGCGAGGATGTCGCGGACGATGCCGCCGATGCCGGTGGCCGCGCCCTGGTAGGGCTCGATGTACGAGGGGTGGTTGTGCGACTCGACCTTGAAGGTGACCGCGTAACCCTGGCCCACGTCGACGACGCCGGCGTTCTCGCCGATGCCGACGAGCATCGCGTCGTTCTGGGGGACCTTCTCGCCGAACTGCTTCAGGTGGACCTTGCTGCTCTTGTACGAGCAGTGCTCGGACCACATGACCGAGTACATGGCGAGCTCGGCGCCGGTGGGCCGGCGGCCGAGGATCTCCCGGATGCGGGCGTACTCGTCCTCCTTGAGGCCGAGCTCCTTCCAGGGCTGCGCCGAGTCCGGGGTCTCCGTGGCGTTCTTTACGGTGTCGAGGCTCATGCGTTGACCAGCTTCTTCAGGACCGACGTGAAGAACGGGAGGCCGTCGGTGCGGCCCGTCCCGATCAGCGGCTCGACCGCGTGCTCGGGGTGCGGCATGAGGCCCACGACGTTGCCCGCGGCGTTGGTGATGCCGGCGATGTCGCGCAGCGAACCGTTCGGGTTGACGTCGACGTAGCGGAAGGCCACTCGGCCCTCGGCCTCCAGTTCGTCCAGCACGCGCTCGTCGGCGACGTACCGTCCGTCCATGTTCTTGAGCGGTACGGAGATCTCCTGGCCGGCGGTGTAGTCGCCGGTCCACGCGGTCTCCGCGTTCTCCACCCGCAGCTTCTGGTCGCGGCAGATGAAGTGGAGGTGGTTGTTGCGGAGCATCGCTCCCGGCAGCAGATGGGCCTCGGTGAGGATCTGGAAGCCGTTGCAGATGCCGAGGACGGGCATGCCGCCCTTGGCCTGCTCGATGATCGTCTCCATCACCGGCGAGAAGCGGGAGATGGCCCCGGCGCGCAGGTAGTCCCCGTAGGAGAAGCCGCCCGCGAGGACGACCGCGTCGACCTGGTGCAGGTCCTTGTCGCGGTGCCAGAGCGAGACCGGCTCGGCCCCCGCGAGGCGGACGGCGCGCAGCGAGTCACGGTCGTCGAGCGTTCCGGGGAACGTGACGACTCCGATGCGAGTGGTCACCGTCAGGCCTCGACCTTCACGGTGAAGTCTTCGATGACGGTGTTGGCGAGGAACGTTTCGGCCATCTTGTGGATGCGGTCGAGGGCGGCCTGGTCGACCGGTCCCTCCACCTCCAGTTCGAAACGCTTCCCCTGGCGGACGTCGGCGATCCCTTCGAAGCCCAGGCGCGGCAGTGCACGCTGCACCGCCTGGCCCTGGGGGTCGAGGATCTCCGGCTTGAGCATGACGTCGACTACGACGCGTGCCACTGGCACTCCCGATGAGGTGGTTGGTGCGAAGGCGGTTCCCTCAGCGTACCTGTAGGAAATTTCTACGCGGGTAGATATCTCTCTTGTACGATCCTCCGGTGGATTCTGCTTCACCAACGCTTCGCAAAATCCACCGGAAAACCACGCGCCCGGGATTGCGGCGGGACACGCGGAGACAATTAACTGGGCTTCGCAATGCATTGGGAATCGGGGTACAAAGGATTCCTCCGATGTGCCGGCATTTTCGGCCGCGCAACGGGACCGGAAAGTTGCATTGCTCCGAAACATCCACACAGGCGGCAGTACCGCTCCATCCCCGCACGTCAGCGGGGAGGCGGCGCCGCACGAAGGGACCGATATCCGTGGCGCAGCGCGTAGTAGTCACGCTCTCCGACGACATCGACGGTGGAGAAGCGGTGGAAACGGTCGTCTTCGCTCTGGACGGTAAGACGTACGAGATCGACCTCAATGTCGCCAACGCAAAGAAACTGCGGAAGGGGCTGGCCCCGTTCGTCGCGGCCGGCCGCCGCCAGGCGCGTTCGGGGAAGGCCTTCAAGCACACGGCCATCGCCCCCGACCCGGCGGTCGTCCGGGCCTGGGCCAGGTCCAACCAGCTGGACGTCCCGCCGCGCGGGCGCATCCCCAAGAAGGTCTACGAGGAGTACAACGCCGCTCACTGAGAGCCGATTTGCCATCCACCCCTACCGGTCCGCTAGTGTGTGGATCACGCCAAGGGGCCAGGCCGAAGGCCGGACCCCGAAGTCGTGCGGGTGTAGTTCAGTAGCAGAACATCCCCCTTCCAGGGGGAAGGCGCAGTGTGCGATTCCTGTCACCCGCTCTGCAACGCATTACCGGCCACGGTTGTGGATCAGGTAGAGTGATGCACGCATCGCACGGCACTTCGTGCCGTGGTGAGCATGCGGACGTAGCTCAGTTGGTAGAGCACCACCTTGCCAAGGTGGATGTCGCGCGTTCGAGTCGCGTCGTCCGCTCAGCGTACAAAGGCCCCGGTCATTGATCGGGGCCTTTGTCGTATGCCCCTATCGCCCGGCGCCTTGTCCCCCGGATACCGATGACATGTGTCATGGCCGGGACGGTCCGGCGGCCGCGAGACTGGGGCCATGAAAATGACCGGCTGGTGGAAGAACCGCAGCAGTGCGGGGAAGGTCGAGCTGTACACCCGCTGGTCCTTCCACTTCTTCGTGCTCATCGAGATCTTCTCGATCGGACTGGCCGCGCTCGGCGCCATGGCCGGGAAGACCTCCCCGGCGATCGCCGTCGCGCTCTTCGTCCTCGTGTGCTGCCACTCGGTACTGGTCGGCTTCCTCTCCTCCCGGGCCCTGGACTGGATCGTGGGCCGGCGCGAGCGGCCCGCCCGGCTCGCGGCCGTCACGTCCGCCGTGACCGGCGTCGCCGTGCTGGCCGTACTCGGCCTGCGCGCGGCCGGCCGGGACGGCGACAGCTCGGTGGTCCCCACCCTCATCGTCGGCATGACCTCCTTCACCAGCGGGACGCTCGCCCTGTGCCTGCGCGAGGTCCGGCACATGCGCTACGTCGCCCCCGTCGCGGCGGCCGGAACCGGGGTCGCGTCGCTCGCCTTCGGCCTGCGCGCCGGGGAAACCGCCGGGCTCACGATCGCGGTGCTGGTGACCGGCTTCTTCCTCTGCGCGGCCTGCGGGTTCTCCGGATGGCTGCTGAACACCGTGCACGAGCTGGACCGCGCCCGCGAGGTGCAGGCCCAGCTCGCGGTCGCCGAGGAGCGGCTGCGCTTCGGGCGCGACCTGCACGACGTGATGGGCCGCAACCTCGCCGTGATCGCCCTCAAGAGCGAGCTGGCGGTCCAGCTGGCCCGCCGCGAACGCCCCGAGGCCATCGACCAGATGATCGAGGTCCAGCGGATCGCCCGGGAGTCCCAGAAGGAGGTCCGCGACGTGGTCCGCGGCTACCGGGAGGCGGATCTGGCGGTGGAGCTGGAGGGCGCGCGCGGGGTGCTGCGCGCGGCCGGGATGGACTGCCGGGTCGAGTTCGAGGCCGGCCGCGACCTGTCCGCGGAGGCGCAGTCGGCGCTCGGCTGGGTGGTCCGCGAGGCGACGACGAACGTACTGCGGCACGGCGACGCCCGCAGCTGCGTGATCCGGCTGACCGCCGAGGAGCGGACGGGCGCGCTCACGCTGGTCGTGGAGAACGACGGGGCCCCCAAGGCCCCGGCCGGGCCCCCGGGCTCGGGGCTCGCGGGCCTGCGGGAGCGGCTCGCGGTGCTGGACGGCACGCTGGAGGCCGGTCCGGTGGGCGGCGGCCGGTTCAGGCTGCGCGCCGAGATCCCCGGCCCGGCCGGGCCGATGCGACAGGAGGCGCGGGCATGACCGTACGAGTGCTGCTGGCGGACGACGAGCACCTGATCCGGGGCGCGCTGGCCGCGCTGCTGGGCCTGGAGGACGATCTGCTGGTCGTCGCGGAGGCGGCCTCGGGGCCGGAGGCGCTCGCGATGGCACGGGCCCACCGGCCGGACGTGGCGGTCCTGGACCTGCAGATGCCGGGGGCGGACGGTGTGAGCGTGGCCACATCCCTGCGGACCGAACTCCCCGACTGCAAGACCATGATCGTGACCAGTCACGGCCGCCCGGGACACCTGAAGAGGGCCCTCGAAGCGGGGGTGCGGGCCTTCGCCCCCAAGACGGTTTCGGCACAGCGGCTGGCCGAGCTGATCCGCACCGTGCACGCCGGAGGCCGTTACGTGGACCCGGAGTTGGCGGCCGACGCGATCAGCGCGGGGGACTCCCCGCTGACCGCCCGCGAGGCCGAAGTGCTGGAACTGGCCGGGGACGGGGCGCCGATCGCGGAGATCGCGGAGCGGGCCTCGCTGTCGCAAGGGACGGTGCGCAACTACCTGTCGTCGGCGGCCTCGAAGCTGGGCGCCGAGAACCGGCACACGGCAGTGCGTCTCGCACGCGAGCGAGGTTGGGTATAGTAGGTCTCGCGTTACGGCGCATGCGGACATAGCTCAGTTGGTAGAGCACCACCTTGCCAAGGTGGATGTCGCGCGTTCGAGTCGCGTTGTCCGCTCTGTAACGAAGAAGCCCCGGTCCTCGGACCGGGGCTTCTCTCGTTCCACGGCGCCGGACGGGCCCCGCGGGGTGCCGTTCCGGGGCCCCGCCGGCGGGGCCCCTTCCCGGCCGCGTCTCAGGCCCAGGTCTGGCCGGTGAGGCGCTCGTAGGCCTCCACGTACCGGGCGCGGGTCTGCTCCACGACCTCCTGCGGGAGGGGCGGCGGCGGGAGTTCGCCCTTGGAGTCCCAGCCGGAGGCCGGGGAGGCCAGCCAGTCGCGGACGTACTGCTTGTCGAAGGACGGCTGGCTGTGGCCCGGCTCCCACAGGTCGGCCGGCCAGAAGCGCGAGGAGTCCGGGGTCAGCACCTCGTCGGCGGCGACCAGGGCGCCGTCCTTGTCGAAACCGAACTCGAACTTGGTGTCCGCCAGGATGATCCCGCGGTCGCGGGCGATGTCCCGGGCGCGGCCGTAGACGGCGAGGGTGCTCTGGCGCAGCAGTGCGGCCGTCTCGGCGCCCTGGGTGCGGGCGACCTCCTCGTACGAGACGTTCTCGTCGTGCTCGCCGACCTCGGCCTTGGCGGCCGGGGTGAAGATCGGGGCGGGCAGCTCGGAGCCGTCGACCAGGCCCTCGGGCAGGGCGAGTCCGCAGACCGTACGGGTCTGCTTGTACTCGGCGAGGCCGGAGCCGGTGAGGTAGCCGCGGGCCACGCACTCGACCGGGACCATGTCGAGGTTCCGGCAGACCAGGGCGCGGCCGGCCCAGTCGGCGGGGGCGCCGGCGGGCAGTTCGGTGCTGATGACGTGGTTCGGGACGAGGTCCGCGAGCTGGTCGAACCACCACAGGGAGAGCTGGGTCAGGATCCGGCCCTTGTCCGGGATCTCGGTGGGCAGCACCCAGTCGGCGGCCGAGATGCGGTCGCTGGCGACCATGACGAGGTTGCCGTCCTCGTCCCGGTAGAGGTCGCGGACCTTGCCGGTGTGGAGGTGGGTGAGGCCGGGCACCTGCACCGGCTCGGGCTTTTCGACGAATCCGGGCACGGGGTCTCCCTGTGGTTCTGTACGAGCGCGCGGCCCCATTCTCCCGTACCGGTTCGCGAAGGGGGACCACGGGTCCCGTCAGTCCCGCTTGCAGATCCGGTCGAGGAGGTTCGCGGTGGCCCGCTGGACGCGCTCGTCCACGTGCCCGGGGCGGTCCAGGGCCGGGGACCAGGCGAAGGTTCCGGAAGCGAAGACGAGGGCGCCGCTGGGGGCCCGGTAGAGCGAGGTCTCCTGGTGGCGCAGGTGCCCCTCGCCGTCCTCGTACGGGGAGTGCGCGAGCAGGATCCGGCTCTGGTGCTCGGGGAGCTGCGTACGCGGGAAGTAGCGGTCGGCCTCGCCGGCGACCAGGCCCGGCAGTTCGTCGTTCTCGGCGGCACCGGTGGATTCCCAGAGCCAGTGCGTGGCGTTGCGCACGATCAGGGGGGCGGGCTCGGGGACCCGGCCCGCGTACTGGATGCCGAGCAACTGCTGTTCCGGGCGGTCGACTTCGCGCCAGAGGGTGGGGCGGCCGGGGCCGCGCCGTTTTCGGCAGGTCAACAGCCGGTCCTCCACGCCGGAGGGCGAGGGGGAGAGCTCGACCTGCCAGTACATGGTGTTGGCGGAGAGGAAGACGAGCGAGGTGCCGTGGTCGCGGGCGCGCTCGACGGTGCGGCGCATCGGGGCGGACCAGTACTCGTCGTGGCCGGGGAAGACCAGGCCGCGGTAGCGGGTGGGGTCGACGCGGCCTGCGTGCAGGTCGCGGGCGTCGGCGTAGGCGAGGTCGTAGCCGTAGCGCTCGGCCCAGCGGATGAAGTCGTAGGCGTGGCCGACGTGGAGGGGCAGGCCGGCGCCCGCGTGCGGGCGGTCGAAGGAGACCGTGATGGCGGCGTCGCGCTCGCCGAGCAGCCGCCCCTCCTCGTCCCAGGCGTGGTAGAGGCTGGCTCCCGTGCGCCCGTCCTCCGGGTAGAGGTTGTAGGCCTGCCAGGTGATGTCGGGGAGCAGGAGCAGCAGATCGGCCGGCTGGTCGTCCCGCACGGTGAACGGGATGTGCGAGCGGTAGCCGTCGGCGGTGGTCAGGACGGCCACGTACGCGCCGACGCTCCAGTACGAGGGGACCTGCAGCCGCCAGGAGAGCCACCAGTGGTGACAGGAGACGGTGCGGTCGGCGGTCAGGGGCGCGGGCTGGACGATGCCGGAGAGCCGGGGGCTGGTGGTGATCTTGGAGGCGCCGTCGCCGCCGTAGTGCCCGATCCGGTAGACGTCGACCGAGAACTGCTGCGGCGGGTCCACGGTGATGTGGAAGTCGATGGCCTCGCCGGGCGCGACGGCTCCGGTGGAGGTGAAGCCCTTGATCTGCCGGTGCACGTCGTCGGCGGTGCGGGGGCCGCCGTTGCTCCGGGCGCGGGGGACCTGACCGGGGCCCGCGGCGACGGCCGGGTCCACGTACCAGGGCACGACCTGCCCGTTGTCGTCGTAGTACAGCTCGCTGCCCCGGAACCACGGCAGCGGGCCCTGGCCGAAGGGATCGGTCACCGCGTGCGCGAGCGCACCTGACTCCCAACGCCGGATCTGCTCCGCACCCATTCCGCTCCCCTCCCTCGTTCCCCCGAACGCCACGACCGGTCCCAGCACATCACATAACGCACGCGGTCCGTCACCCTTCGTCGCGAAAAGTTCAGCGGCCGAAGGGCCCGGGCGGCCCGGGCCGGCGCGGCGGGCACCGCTATACGAGCCGGACCGGCTTCTCGGGGCGTACGCCCACTTCCGCGAGCCAGTCCCGCAGGGGGCCGGAGTCCCCGTCCTCCACGAGCGACAGCACCCGGGGCGCGAGGTCCGCCCGCCGGGCACCGCCGACCAGCAGCACCGGGCCGTCCAGCCAGTCCAGCCCGGGCGCGGCCCCGGCGGAATCCACGGCCGCGCAGGACACCAGTGCCACCACGTGGTCCGTCAGCAGGTCACGGCCGCTGCGCGGGGCCTCCAGCGGGAACAGCGGCAGGGCGTCGGCGCCCCGCGCCCCGGCGCCTTCGGCGGCCGGTGCGGTCTCCCGCGCGAGGTCTCCGCTCAGCCGCCCCGCCAGCGCTTCGCCGTCACCGTCCGTGAGGTAGGACAGGACCCGTTCCACGGTGGAGGCGGCGGGCGCGGACAGGGAGTCCAGCGCGGTCAGCAGCCGCGCGGCCTCCGTACGCCACTTGCGGTCGACGACTTCCTCCGGATACGCCGCCCAGTCCACCGGCGACCAGTCCGGCCCGGCCTCGGCCGGGCCGCCGTGGAAGAGCCGCGCGGCCAGCAGCGAGGCGGCCTCGTCCACGACTCCGGGCTGCTCCAGCAGATCGCAGGCCGGGCGCTCGCCCAGCCGTGAGGTGAACCCGTCGGCCAGCCGGTCGCGCCGGGACAGCTCGGTCAGCGCGGAGACGACCCCCGCGTCGAGGTGCGCGGGCCAGCGGCCCATCCGCCAGGCGGGCAGCGCGACGCGGGTCAGCAGCCGGTCCCAGCCGGCGTACGCCAGCCCGACCTGTTCCTGGGCGACGATGCGCAGCGCGTAATCCACACCCTGTGCACGGTCGGAGGCGGCGGCGGCGACCCCGCGCTCCATCTCCGCGGCGTCCACCCGGCACAGGCGCAGCAGCAGCCGGGCGGGGGCGGCGATCCAGCCGAGGAATCGGCGGTTGCCCACGTCCACGGCGGCGTCGAGGCCGCGGACGAATCCGCGGGCGTCGGCTATGTCCGGGTGCGCGGAGGGGCCCGTACCGGCGACGACGGGCGCGAGCACGGCCCGCAGCTCCGCGACGCGCATCCACCACAGGAACGGCGAGCCGATCACGAGGACGGGGGCGGCGCCCGGCTCGGTCTCCGGGCCGGGGGAGCCGGCCGGTATGCGGGCGCCGGCGCGGCGGTGGGCCGCGTGGGTGCGGTCCTCCAGCCAGCTGTCGCAGTCGGGGGTCAGGGCTATCGCGGAGGGCGCCGGAACGTCCATCCGGTCGGCCAGGTCGCGCACGAGCCGGTAGAGATCGGGGGCGGCGGCCTCGGACAGCGGCACCGTCGGTGTCATGGCGGGGCTCGCCCGCAGGACGACGGCGGCGAAGATCCCGCCGACGAGGAGGACGAGCGCGGCGACCGCGCACACGGCGAGGGTCACCGCCGGCCAGGGGGCACCGGCGAGGCGGCCCGTCGTCCGGGCGCTCACCAGCACCACCGCGAGGGCGGCGGGCAGGAGCCCGACGGCCAGTGCCCTGCTGCGCACGCGCAGCACGGCCAGGGCCCGGGAACGCGCGGACGGCGTGCCCACTTCAGCGGTCGAACCGGTTCCGGACACGGCCGGACCTCACCCCCCTCTGCGCTGCGGCGGCTTTGCTCACTCCCCCACTGTGACACCCGCCACTGACATCGCAATGCCGGTGGGCCAAGTGCCGGAATGAGAGCCGGAATGCTTGCGCCGCACCATAGTTGGGGCCGGAGCGAACGTCAGGCAGACCGGGTGACGATCACCCGATGGAATGGCTTTGGGTAAAGGTGGGTGCGTTCGAACGCGGCTGGATGCACTCGCACGCGAGCATGCGCGCGGGCCCGGTCGCACCGCGTGCGTACCGGGCCCGCGTTCGTGGAATCCCGCTGATCAGCGGCCTTCCGCCGCCTTGGCGGCGATGTCCGTGCGGTACTGCGAGCCGTCGAGCTTGATCCGCGCGACGGCCTTATACGCCCTCTCCCGGGCCTGCGCCAGGTCGGAACCGGTCGCCGTCACCGACAGCACGCGACCGCCCGCGCTGACGACCGCGTCGCCCTGGCGCCGGGTCCCGGCGTGCAGCACGTACGCCTCGGGGGCGTCCTGCTCGGCCACCTCGGCGAGGCCCTCGATCGGGTCCCCGGTGCGCGGGGTCTCCGGGTAGTTGTGGGAGGCGATGACGACCGTGACGGCCGCGTCGTCGCGCCAGCTCAGCGGGGGCAGGGTGTTCAGGGTGCCGTTGGCGGAGTTCAGCAGCACGCCCGCGAGCGGGGTGCGCAGCCGGGCCAGGACCACCTGGGTCTCCGGGTCGCCGAAGCGGGCGTTGAACTCGATGACCCGCACGCCGCGCGAGGTGATCGCGAGGCCGGCGTAGAGCAGCCCGGAGAACGGGGTGCCGCGGTGGCGCAGCTCGTCCACGGTCGGCTGGAGGACGGAGGCCATGACCTCGTCGACGAGCTTCGGGTCGGCCCAGGGGAGAGGGGAGTAGGCACCCATGCCACCGGTGTTGGGGCCCGCGTCTCCGTCGAGCGCGCGCTTGAAGTCCTGCGCGGGCTGGAGCGGCAGCACGGTGACGCCGTCGGTGATGGCGAAGAGGGAGACCTCGGGGCCGTCGAGGAACTCCTCGATGACGACGCGGTCGCAGCCGAGGGCGTGGGCGCGGGCGGCGGCCCGGTCGTCGGTGACGACGACGCCCTTGCCGGCGGCGAGGCCGTCGTCCTTGACCACGTACGGGGCGCCGAAGGCGTCGAGGGCCGCGTCCACCTCTTCCGGGGTGGTGCACACGTAGCTGCGGGCCGTCGGGACGCCGGCCGCGGCCATCACGTCCTTGGCGAAGGCCTTGGAGCCCTCCAGCTGGGCCGCCTCGCCGGACGGGCCGAAGACGGGGATGCCGGCCGCGCGCACGGCGTCGGCGACGCCGGCGACGAGCGGGGCCTCCGGGCCCACGACGACCAGGTCGGCGCGGAGCTCGGTGGCGAGGTTGGCGACGGCTTCGCCGTCGAGGGCGTCGACGGGGCGGAGCTCGGCCACCTCGGCGATGCCGGCGTTGCCTGGGGCGCAGTACAGCGCGTTGACGTCGGGATCGAGGGACAGAGAGCGGCACAGGGCATGTTCGCGGGCGCCGCCGCCGATGACGAGGACCTTCACGTCATGCAGCCTAGCCCGCGCCCGGGGGTGCCCTTCGTGCGGGCACCCAAAGCGGACCCCCTATTCGTTCGTGTATTCCTCCACAACAGTGGCCCCGAGCTCGCGCACGATCAGCTCGTGACCGCTCAGCGCGCTGTCCACGAGGTCGGGGTCGTCGTCCTCCGGGACGTCGTCCTCGGGGGCGACCGGCGGGGGCGCCTGGTGGACGGGCGGCTGCTGCGGGGGCTGCTGCTGGTACGACTGCTGCGGCGGCTGCTGCTGTTGCGGCGGCTGCGACTGCTGCGGGGGCTGCTGCGGCGCCGGGGCCTGCTGGACCGGCGGCGGGTTGTAGGCGGGAGCGGCCGGAGCCCCGTAGGAGGCGGACGCGGGCGGTACGGGCTGCGCGCCCCCGCCGACCACGGCCTCGATCTTCCAGTTGACCTGGAACTGCTCGGAGAGCACCGCCTTGAGGACGTCCTCGCTGCCGCTGCTCGCGAAGTTGTCGCGGGCTCCGGCGTTGGGGAAGCCGAGCTGGAGGGTGGTGCCGTCGAACCCGGCGACCTGGGCGTTCTGGCTCAGCAGGATCCAGGTGAAGCGGCGGCGGTTCTTGACGGCCTCCAGGACGGACGGCCACATCGCCTGGACCTGCCCGGCGCCGGCGGCCATGCCGGGCGAGGGCGCGGCGGCGGCCGGGACGGGCGCGGGCGCGTGGACCGGGGCCGCCTGGGGCGCCGGGGCGGCGGGCGCGGAGGAGGCGGCACTGGGCCAGGCTCCGGCGGCGGGGGCCTGGGCGGCCGGGGCCGCGGGGGCACCCGGGG
>NZ_JBSGXB010000111.1:0-21948 GCF_053609185.1 Streptomyces sp. NPDC054956
GTCCGGGGCGGAGCCCCGGTTTCGGGAAGGGGCGGGGTGGGGGAAAGCTCCCACCAGCCCGGCACCCTCGGCACCCTCGGCACCACCCTGCCCGGGAACCAGGGCCGCGGCCCCGCCCCCCGCACTCGCGCCGTCGCCGGCAACCTGCCCCGGGACCGGGACCGAGGCCGGGACCGGGACCGCGGCCGCAGCCACACCCGCCCCACCCCCGGAGGCCACCGGCGGAGCAATCAGCAACGTCGCCCGCCCCGCATCAGCCGCCCGCAAGTGCCGAATCGCCCCCGCGGCCGAAGCCGCCGAGGCCACGGCCACCGCGTCCGCCGCCGCACCGAGCGCCGCCGCCACCGCGACCTCGTACCCCGGGGTCACCGACAGCCGCTCCGCCGCGGGCCCGAGCAGCCCCTCGAGCCGCGCCGCGAGCAGCGCCCCCGTACCGTCCTTGCGGCGCAGCCCCATCGCGAGGGCGTCCCGTCGCGCCGACACCGCCGCCCGAGACCGTTCCGCCGAGGTCAGCGCGTCCCTGGCCGCGCCGAGCGCCGCCTCCGCCTCCTTCAGCCGGGCCCGTGCGGCCTCGTGGTCCGCCTCCGCGGACGGCGAGGAGTCGTGTTCCCCGACTTCCTCCGCCAGTGCCTCGTACTCCTCCCGGGCCGCCACCGCCCGCGACTCCGCCTCGTCCCGCGCCGCCACCAGCCGGTCGATCTCCGCCTGCGCCGCGCCCGCCCGGGAACGGGCCGCGCCCAGACGCCCCGTCAGCCGCGCGAGCCCCTCGCGCCGGTCGGCGATGGCCCGGGCGGCGTCCCGCAGCCGCCTCTCCTCGTCCGCCAGGGAGCGTTCCAGCTCGGCCCGGTGGGCGACGGTGTCCTCCAGCGCCCGCGAGGCCGCCTCCAGCGCGGCCGTCAGTTCCGCTTCCTGCTCACGGATCCGCGCCGCTTCCTTCTCCATGTCCTCCGGGTCGCGCCCGCGCCGCTCCTCCTCCGCAGGTGCCGAAGCCGACTTGACCCGCGCGTCCGCCAGGGACGCGGTCCCCCGTACCCGCTCGGCCAGCTGCGAGAGCTCGTACCAGGTCTGCTGCGCGCGCTGGAGCCGCGGCGCGAGTTCCCGTACGGCTTCCTCCAGTTCCGCTTCCCGCCGCGCCGCCTCCGCGAGCTGCGCCTCGGCAGCCTCCTTGCGCTCCTTCAGCGCCGCCTCGTCGGCGATCTCCGCGTCGAGGGCGCCCTTGAGCGTCACGAGGTCGTCGGCGAGCAGCCGCAGCCGCGCGTCACGCAGATCGGCCTGGATCACGGCCGCCCGCCGGGCCACCGCCGCCTGCCGTCCGAGCGGCTTGAGCTGCCGGCGCAGCTCGTCGCCCAGGTCCTGCACGCGCGCGAGATTGGCCTGCATGGCGTCGAGTTTGCGCAGCGCCTTCTCTTTGCGCTTGCGGTGCTTGAGCACTCCGGCGGCCTCCTCGATGAAGGCGCGGCGGCCCATCGGATCGGCGTGCAGTACGGAGTCCAGCTGGCCCTGTCCGACGATGACGTGCATCTCGCGGCCGATGCCGGAGTCGGAGAGCAGCTCCTGGATGTCGAGGAGACGGCAGGTGTCCCCGTTGATCTGGTACTCGCTGCTGCCGCCGCGGAACATGATCCGGGTGATGGTGACTTCGGCGTAGTCGATGGGCAGCGCGCCGTCGGAGTTGTCGATGGTCAGCGAGACCTCGGCGCGCCCGAGCGGCGGGCGGCCGGTGGTGCCGGCGAAGATTACGTCTTCCATCTTCCCGCCGCGCAGGGACTTGGCCCCTTGTTCGCCCATGACCCAGGAGAGCGCGTCCACCACATTGGACTTGCCGGAGCCGTTGGGGCCCACGACGCAGGTGATGCCCGGCTCGAAGCGCAGGGTGGTGGCGGAGGCGAAGGACTTGAAGCCACGCAGGGTCAGGGACTTGAGATGCACGCCGCCGGACTCTACCTTTCACGTTCGGTTTCGCCCATGAAGGTGCAGGGCAGATCAGACGTTAAAGGAATCGGCCCCCCACCTGGAGCAACGCCGCCCGGCGGCGGCAGCGGCTCCGGTGAAGAAGGGCTCCGGCAAAAAAGAAGGGACGCCGAAGCGTCCCTTGCAGATCATGCTGGGGTTGTCGAGCGACGAGGGAGCGCGGATCAGGTGAGCGCAGGCTCCGCCTGGGGTACGTCGAGGTCGATGCTGTCAAGCAGCGAGTCTCCGTGCTGTGCGGCGGCCGCGTTCAGTGCGTCGTTCTCGGACTGGATTCGTCCGAGCTCGGACTCGAGGTCCTGGACGCGCTGCTGAAGCCGTCGCATCTCGGCGAGGAGTCGCGGGTCGGAACCGCCGACGTAACCGAGAAGCGCCTTTGCCATGATGGATGGTCCTCCACACTGAGTGACCGACCGAAGCGGTGTGGGTCGTGAGGGAATCGCACCCGCGGATGTCCGGCAGCGACTGACAGTCACTGCACACGTTCTTTGGCAAACACTGCTTACTGCTGCCAACACTGCCAAACAGCTCAGGTGCGCGGGGCTTCCAGCGTCTCACCAAAAAGTTTGACGGTCAACACGATCACGCCCCGTATCGGCGGGCATCCCGGCCCCCGCAAGGGGCGTGGAGATCATCCTCGTTTCCGAGCCTTCCACGGATCGTCGCGGTCGGCAACGCGTCGGCGACGAATGCGCAGATCCGACCGCGTGCGGACCATCCGGAGATCTGTTCAGTGCATGATCAGTCGATCGGTCACCGGATCGCGAACCCGTCGTAGCCGCCGCGCGGTGTGCCCCAGATCTCTGTCACCCCGTCCACGCTCCCGGGCGTGTCGGTTCCGTGCAGCCACTGCAGGAGCCGGTGGCAATTCTCACGTTGACCTTCGGCCACCACCTGTACTCGGCCGTCGTCGAGGTTGAGGGCGAAGCCGGCGAGTCCGCCGATCTCCAGGGCATTGGCCCTGGTGAACCAACGGAAGCCCACTCCCTGTACACGGCCGCGCACCCAGGCGGTCATGCGGACATCTTCATTCATGCCTGAACGCTAACCGGGCAAACGTTTTCGGGTCACGCCGCCCCCTGGCGCCATGGCGTACAGTCGCGCACCAATGAGCTCACCCATTTGGGTGAGTAAAGGTTGATCTTGCAGCGCCGCTCTTTCAGTGCTGCTCGTGCGAACCCCCCGAGGAAGGCAAGCCGAGATGGGACGCCACCGACTCCAAGCCGCACCCCGCCGCGGCGCAAAGCGCCGCACCGTCGTGCGGGGCGGCCTCCTCGGCGCCTGCGTGGCCGTGGTCCTCGGCACCGCGGCCGTCACCACGGGCGTGGTCCCGGTCGGCTCCTCGTTCCCGTACGTAGGCGTCGCGGGCTCGGGCTCCGAGACGAAGACCGAGGCGAAGGCCAAGGCCTCGCCCGGCCCGGACAACTCAATGGACCAGCAGGGCGGCCTCGCCAACCTGTCGGGCCGCGCGTCCGCCGGTCCGGGCCCGGGCTCGGGTTCCCCCTCCGCCTCCCCGTCGCCGTCGGCCTCGCCGTCCCCGTCGGCCTCGCCCTCCCCGTCCGCCTCGGCCGAGCCGTCGAAGCCCGCGCAGTCGAGCGCCGCCGCGACCCCGCCGAAGCCGGCCGCTCCGAAGCCCGCCACCCCCGCGGCCCCGCCGGCCGCGGACGGGCACTCCGCCGAGGAGGCCGCCGTACTCGCCCTGGTGAACCAGGAGCGCGCGCAGGCCGGGTGCGGTCCGGTCCGGGCGAACCCGCCGCTGGCGGCGCTGGCCGGGGCCTTCAGCAAGGACATGGCCGTCCGGGGCTTCTTCGACCACACGGACCCCGACGGCAACACCCCGTGGGACCGGGCCACCAAGGCCGGCATCTCGGGCATGGGCGGCGAGAACATCGCGCGCGGCCAGGGCGACGCGCAGGCCGTCATGACGGCCTGGATGAACAGCCCGGGCCACAAGGCGAACATCCTCAACTGCGAGTTCCGCACCCTGGGCGTCGGTGTCTACAACGCCGCCGGCGGCCCGTGGTGGACCCAGGACTTCGGCTTCTAGCCGGTTCCCGGCAGCCCGCGGGTTCGCGGCGGCCGGCGGGTTCCACCCCGTAAACGCGTCCGGGACACGGCCGGCGCGGCTTTCGCCGCGCACTGCCGTGTCCCGCGGTGTTTCAGGCCCTGCCTCAGGCGGCGGCCAGGGTGGCGCGGCCGGCGATGAGGACGCGGGTCTGCTCGGCGACGCGGCGGCCCAGGTGCTCGGCGGTCGCGATGTCGGCCTTGTGCACGAACTCGGCGCCCTGGTCACCGTTGGACTGGGCGGCGGCGCCGTCGAAGAAGCCGAGGCGGTTGAGGTCGTTCTCGGACCCGGTGCTCTTGTTCCAGCCCGGCTTCAGACCCAGGTTGACCCAGCTCATGCCGTGCTGCGAGGCCAGCGTCTGGAAGTAGTCCAGCGTGTTGCCCTTGTCGCCGGCCTTGGCACCGGAGTTGGTGAAGCCCGCGGCGACCTTGTCCTGCCAGCCGTCCGTGAACCAGATCTTCGAGGTGGACTCGGCGAAGACGTGGAAGGCACCCGAGGCGGTGCCCATGTAGGTGGGGGCGCCGAAGATGATCGCGTCGGACGCGTTCAGCAGCTCCCACTGCGCGTCGTCGATCTCATCGACCTTGATCACGTGGACCGTCGCGCCGGCCTCAAGGGCACCGGCCTGGACGGCCTCGGCGATGACGGTGGTGTGGCCGTAGCCGGAGTGGTAGGCGATCGAGACGACAGGGGTGTAAGCGATACCGGACAAAACGGGCTCCCTCGAAAAACGCCGTGGTGGGTCACGGCGTTGCGCGGCGTGGTGTGGCATGAACGAGGTAACCACTAACTTTTTGAAAGCGCAACCTGAATGGCTGGCGCTGCACAGTAGTAGGCTGAAAGCATGCAGACTCCCGCCTGCGGCGAAGCCGAGGACGAAGGCACCGCCGAACAGTCACCCGGTTCCTTCGACGTGTTCGCACGCGAGTGCCCGTCCCGCGAGACGCTGGAGCACGTCACGGGCCGCTGGGGCAGCCTCACCGTGGGGGCCCTGAACAAGGGGCCGTGCCGTTTCAACGAGCTGCGCCGCCGCGTGGACGGCATCAGCGAGAAGATGCTCTCCCAGACCCTGCACGCGCTGGAGCGCGACGGCATCGTCAACCGGGAGGCGCAGCCGACCAATCCGCCCAGGGTCGACTACGAGCTGACCCCGTTCGGCGTGGAGGTCGCGGAGCGCGTGTCGGCGCTCATCGGGCTGCTGGAGGGCAACATGCCGGAGGTGCTCTCCTCCCGGTCCGTCTACGACGAGACGCGCGGGGACCGCTGGCAGCGCGGGCAGAAGTAGCTCGACCGGTTCATCCAGGGCCTGCGCCGCATCGGCGTGCCGCAGCGGCGGCAGGGCTCGTCCTCGCGCCCGTACGCGTCGAGGGACCGGTCGAAGTAGCCGGACTCCCCGTTGACGTTCACGTAGAGGCTGTCGAAGCTGGTGCCGCCCACCGCGAGGGCCGCGTTCATGACGTCCCGGACGTGGCCGAGGAGCTCGGTGCTCCGGGGGCGCGTGAGCGTGGCCGTCGGGCGCTCGTAGTGCAGCTTGGCGCGCCACAGCGCCTCGTCCGCGTAGATGTTGCCGACCCCGCTGATCAGCGACTGGTCGAGCAGGGCCCGCTTCACCGTGGTGCGCTTGGCGCGCAGCGCCCGGTGGTAGCCCTCCTCGTCGAAGAGCGGGTCCAGCGGGTCCCGCGCGATGTGCGCGATGACGTCGGGCAGCCCGTCCTCGTGCCCGTCGGTCCCCTCGGCGACGGTCTCGTGCAGCGACAGCCCGCCGAAGGTCCGCTGGTCCACGAAGCGCAGCTCGGTGCCGGCGTCGTCCTGGAACCGCAGCCTGATGCGCAGGTGCTTCTCGTCGGGGGCGTCCTCGGGCTGTACGAGCAGTTGCCCGCTCATCCCGAGGTGGCCGAGCACCGACAGGTCCCGCTGCGCCAGCGGCAGCCACAGGTACTTGCCCCGGCGCCGGGGCACCCCGAAGGTCTCTCCCCGCAGCCGCGCCGCGAAGTCGGCGCCGCCGCCCGCGTGGCGGCGTACGGCGCGCGGATGCAGCACCTCGACGGCCTCGACGGTCCGGCCGGCCACCCAGCGCTCCAGGCCGCGCCGCACCACTTCGACTTCGGGCAGCTCGGGCACGGGATTCCTCCGGAAGGGTGCGGTGGTGAACGCTCACGGCGAGCGTACCGGCCTAGCGGGCGGGTCCCGGAAACGGGTCCGCCCGCCCTCGCGGTGCGAGGGCGGGCGGGGGAAATCCGGAAGAAAGCGTCAGGCTCCGGGCGTCGGGTCGACGGGCGTCGACGCCCCGTCGTCCTGACCCACCGCTTCGGCTCCTGCTTCGGCCGGAGCCGAAACGGAGGCCTCGACGGCGACCGCGGTGGCGGTGGCGGCAGCGGCCTGCGCCGCGATCCGCTCGTCCGCCGCGGTACGAATACCGCGCCAGGCGGATTCCGCCGCCTGCTGTTCGGCTTCCTTCTTGCTGCGGCCGGTGCCGGTGCCGTACGAGACACCACCGACGCGGGCGGCAGCGGTGAAGGTCTTCTCGTGGTCCGGACCGGTCTCGGTGACCAGGTATTCCGGCACACCAAGACCTTCGGCCGCCGTGAGTTCCTGGAGACTGGTCTTCCAGTCCAGGCCGGCACCGAGGTTCGAGGACTTCTCGATGAGCGGGTCGAAGAGCCGGTGAACCAGCTCCGAGGCCGCGTCGAGGCCCTGATCGAGGTAGACCGCGCCGATCACCGCTTCAAGGGTGTCGGCGAGGATGGAGGCCTTGTCCCGGCCACCCGTGCCCTCTTCGCCCCGGCCGAGCCGGATGAAGGAGCCGAGTTCGAGGCCGCGCCCGACCTCCGCAAGTGCGCGTGAGTTGACGACCGCTGCCCGCAGTTTGGCCAGCTGGCCTTCCGGCAGGTCCGGATGGGTCGTGTACAGCGTGTCCGTGACCACCAGGCCCAGCACGGAGTCCCCGAGGAACTCCAGCCGCTCGTTGGTGGGCAGACCGCCGTTCTCGTACGCGTACGAACGGTGGGTCAGTGCACGCACCAGAAGGGCGGACTCGAGGTGATACCCGAGCCGCCCTTCCAGAAGCGTGTGGGACGAGGCCGCGTTGTTACTGTCTGCCTGCTTCTCAGCGTTGGACAGCTCAGACATTGCGCCTCTCACCAGCCGCTCAGACCTCGAGGACCTGGCGCTTGTTGTAGGTGCCGCAGCTCGGGCACGCAATGTGCTGGAGCTTCGGCTCCTGGCAACGCTCACACGAAACCAGGGTGGGGACCGCAGCCTTCCACTGCGACCGGCGGTGGCGCGTGTTGCTGCGCGACATCTTCCGCTTCGGAACAGCCACGGCTACTTCTCCTGCTTCTCGGCGGCGCTCTGAACTCCGTCAGACGCAGTGCCGCTCATGTTGTCCTTCTCGACGCCCTGATCGGTGACGAGTCCTTGCAATGCCGCCCAACGGATGTCGACGGCGTCATGGTGGTGGTCCGGGTCGTCGTTCAGGCTGAGCCCGCAATCGGGGCACAGTCCGAGACAGTCCTCCCGGCACACCGGCTGCAGCGGCAGTGCGAGCACCACCACGTCGCGCAGCACGGGTTCGAGGTCGAACAAGCCGTCCTCGAGAAAGAGCGTGTCCTCGTCGTCCTCGGCGTCGTCGGCCGGCTCCGCCTTCGAGCGGTTCCGGTCGTCGGCGTCAGGGTACGAGAACATCTCCTGGAAGTCCGCCTTGAGCTCGCGCTCGACGGCCTCCAGACACCTTACGCACTCCCCCGCGGCCATTCCACGGACGGTGCCTGTGACAAGCACCCCTTCCATGACCGATTCGAGGCGGAGCTTGATGTTCAGGCGGTTGCCTTCCGGCACTCCGATGACGCCGGCGAGACCGAGGTCCGCCGGTGCCGCGATCTCACGGGACAGCCGCAGCATGGCACCAGGACGCCGCCCCAGCTCGTGCGTGTCGAACACGAGGGGGTTGTGGTGGTCGAGGCGGGTATTCAGGGCCGTTCCTGCTTTCACAAAATCACTGGAGACTGCTGAAGATCAAGAATTCCGCCACTCAAGGGCAGCATGGATCGCGGCGCATACGCGCGACCGAAGAGCCAGGATACCCGCCGCTTCGCCCTGAGCCCAATCCAGGCCCGGAGCAGAGGTCAGCGGCCCTGCTCGTACTGGCGCAGCTGGTCCAGGTTGATCATGCTCGTGTCGAAGAAGCTGGTCTCGTCGAGCGCCGCCTGCTGCTCCTGGGTGCCCTGCTGCGGCTGCTGGTAGCCGCCGTACGGGTCGGGCTGCTGCTCGTAGGAGACGGCATAGGGGTCGGGCTGCTGGACCTGCTGGTAGTTCGCATAGGGGTCCTGGTAGCCGTAGCCGTCCTGCTGGACGGGCTGCTGCTGGTAGGAGTACGCGTCGTACGCCGGCTCCGCCTGCGGCTGGGCGTGGACCGGAGACTGCGCCTGCGCCTGCGCGGGGATCAGGGGGCTCTGCGGCTCGGCCAGGCCCGCCAGGAAGTCCGCGTCGCTGGCCGAGCGCGACTGCTGGATCCCGGCCGCGTCCTGGGCGGCCATGTGCGCGCCGAGGTCGTCGGTGGCCACCCGGCCGAGGAGCTTCTGCCGGCCCCGGCCGACGGCCTCCAGGGTCTTGGAGAGCACCGCCTCGAAGGTCGCCAGCTTGCTGTCCACGTACGCGTCCGCCTGCTCGCGCTGCGTCTGCGGGTCGTGGCTGCGCTCGGGCGCCTCCTCGTCGGGATAGCCCTGCTCGTCGAGGCCCGGGCCGCGGCCCAGCAGCTTCTCCCGGCCCCGGTCCACCGAGCCGATGGTCTTGGTGAGCACGACCTCGAAGTTCGCGAGCTTGCTGTCGACGTAGTCGTCGGCCTCGGCCCGGATCTCTTCGGCCTCCCGCCGCGCCTCGCCCAGGATCCGGTCCGCCTCGTCCTGCGAGCGGCGCGCGATCTCGGTGTCGGAGATCAGCGAACCGCGCTGGGCGTGCGCCGACTCGATGATCCGGTCCGCCTCACGGCGGGCCTCCTCGACCATCTGCTCCCGGCCGCCGATGAGCTCCTGCGCCTGCGCGAGCGAGCCCGGCAGGGCCGCGCGCACCTCTTCGAGCTGGGCGAGCAGCTCGGCGCGGTTGATCACGCACGAGGCCGACATGGGCATGGACCGGGCGCTGCCGACGGCCGCGACGATCTCGTCGAGCTTCTTCTGCACGTCCATGGGGGCTCGCACTCTCTCGGCCTCGGGCGGTTCCCGAGACGGACGGGACGACTTTAAGGCCACGGGGCCGGGACCCGACAACGACTGACGGCCCGTCAGCGGTTGGCGAGGCGCTCCATCAGCGCCGCGTGCACGTGCGCGGGCAGCAGGTGGGCGACGTCACCGCCCCAGGCGGCCACTTCCTTGACCAGGGAGGAGGACAGGAAGCTGTAGGTGGGGTTGGTCGGGACGAAGAGCGTCTCGACGCCCGACAGCCCCATGTTCATCTGGGCCATCTGCAGCTCGTAGTCGAAGTCGCTGACGGCGCGCAGACCCTTGACGATGGCCGGGATGTCCCGCTGCTTGCAGAAGTCGACGAGGAGTCCGTGGAAGGACTCGACCTCGATGTTGCCGTAGTCGGCGGTCGCCTCGCGGATCAGCTCGATCCGCTCCTCGACGGTGAACAGCCCCTGCTTGGACTGGTTGATCATCACGGCGACGTGGACCACGTCGTAGAGCCGCGAGGCCCTGCCGATGATGTCGAGGTGACCGTTGGTGATGGGGTCGAACGACCCCGGACAGACGGCGCGGCGCAACTGGATTCCCTCGCTCCCGGGTGCGGGCTTCATGACTCTTCGCTGGTGAAGGCGGCGCGACCGTACCAAAGGGTGCCTTCGCCGTACTTCCGGGACCGGAGCGGCTCGAAGCCCTCGGGCCACGGGAAGGCACCGCTCCTCGTCCTGCGCTCCACGGTGACCAGTGCATCGTCAGTGAGCCAGCCATTGGACCGGAGTGTGAGCAGGATCTCCCGAAGATCGCCGTGCTCCACGTCGTACGGCGGGTCCAGGAAGACCACGTCGTACGGTTCCCCGTGCACCGGGACCGCCGCGATCTGCTCGGCCCTGCCGGCCCGGAACTCGGCGCCGGGCAGGCCGACCGCCTTGATGTTGTCCCGGATGGCCTTGGCGGCCTTGGCGTCGGGTTCGACGAGCAGCGCGTGGCCGGCGCCGCGGGAGAGCGCCTCGAGGCCGACGGCGCCGGAGCCGGCGTAGAGGTCCAGCACGCGGGCCCCCTCGACTCCGTGCAGCGACTCCCAGGTGGAGAAGAGGCCTTCGCGCATCCGGTCCGAGGTCGGGCGGGTGCCGGTGCCGGGCGGTACGGCGAGGCGTCGCCCGCCGGCGCTTCCGGCGATCACGCGGGTCATCTGGGGTCCTTCGGTGAGGCGAGCGGGGAGGTGGTGCAGGCCTTCAACGATAGGTCGTACCCGTCACCCCTTCTCCAGGTACTGCTCGCGCTCGGTGTCGAGCAGCGCCTCCAGGGCGGTCCGCAGACCCGGCAGGCCGGCGAGTTCGGGGGCGGCGGCGACCACGCGGGTGGCCTCCTCGCGGGCCTGGGTGATCACTTCCTCGTCCTCGATGACCGCGAGCATGCGCAGCGAGGAGCGGACCCCGGACTGGGCCTGGCCGAGCACGTCGCCCTCGCGGCGCTGCTCCAGGTCGATGCGGGAGAGTTCGAACCCGTCCAGGGTGGCGGCGACGGCGGCGAGCCGGGCCCGGGCGGGGCTGGCCTCGTGCATCTCGCTGACCAGCAGGCACAGTCCGGGGGCGGAGCCACGGCCGACGCGGCCGCGCAGCTGGTGGAGCTGGGAGACGCCGAAGCGGTCCGCGTCCATGATCACCATGACGGTGGAGTTCGGGACGTTCACGCCGACCTCGATGACGGTGGTGGCGACGAGCACCTTGACCTCGCCCGCGGCGAAGCGGCGCATGACGTCGTCCTTGTCGGCGGGGTCCATCCGCCCGTGCAGCACCTCGACGGAGAGTCCGGCGAGGGGACCGCGGGTGAGCTGTTCGGCGATCTCCAGCACGGCGAGCGGGGGCCGCTTGTCGCCGTCCTCCTCGGCCGCCTTCTTCTTGGCGGCCTTGCCGTACTTGCCGGCCTTGCCGTTCTCGTCCTCCCCGTCGCCGATGCGCGGGCAGACCACGTACGCCTGGTGGCCGTTCTCGACCTCCTCGCGGACCCGTTCCCAGGCCCGGGCCAGGAAGTGCGGCTTGTCCTTGGCGGGCACGACGTGGGTGGCGATCGGGGAGCGACCGGCCGGGAGCTGGTCCAGGACGGAGGTCTCCAGGTCGCCGAAGACGGTCATGGCGACCGTGCGCGGGATCGGCGTGGCGGTCATGACGAGCAGGTGCGGGGGCTGCTTGCCCTTGGAGCGCAGGGCGTCGCGCTGTTCCACGCCGAACCGGTGCTGTTCGTCGACGACGACCAGGCCGAGGTCGTGGAACTGCACCTTGTCCTCGATGAGCGCGTGGGTGCCGATCACGATGCCGGCCTCGCCGGTGACCAGGTCGAGCAGCGCCTGGCGCCGCGCGGGCATCCCCATCGAGCCGGTGAGCAGCACGACCTTGGTGCCCCGGTCGGAGCCGCCGAGCATCCCTCCCTCGGCGAGCTCGCCCATCATCTCGGTGATGGACCGGTGGTGCTGCTGCGCGAGCACCTCGGTGGGAGCGAGCATCGCGGCCTGCCCCCCGCAGTCCACGACGGCGAGCATCGCCCGCAGGGCCACCATCGTTTTGCCCGAGCCGACCTCGCCCTGGAGGAGGCGGTGCATGGGGTGTTCGGTGGCCAGGTCGTCGAAGATCTCCTTCGAGACGGTCTGCTGGCCCTCGGTGAGGGTGAAGGGCAGTTTGGCGTCGAAGGAGTCGAGGAGGCCGCCGGGGGCGGGGCGGCGGGGGACGGCCGGGAGCTGGGAGTCTGCGTGCCTGCGGCGGGCCAGGGCGACCTGGAGGACGAAGGCCTCGTCCCACTTCAGGCGCTGCCGGGCGTCCTCGATGTCGGCCTTGGTGGCCGGGCGGTGGATCTTGAGGAGGGCCTCGGTGAGCGGGACCAGCCCGCGGCCCTCGCGCAGGGCGGCGGGCAGCGGGTCCACGACCTCCTGGGCCCTGGGGAGCACCGCGTCCACGCACTTGGCGATCTTCCAGGACTCCAGCTTCGCGCAGGCCGGGTAGATCGGGATGAGCTGGCCGGCGAAGGCGGTCGCCGCGTCCCGGTCGGAGGCGTCCGCGCCGAGCGGCTCGTAGGCGGGGTGGGCGAGCTGGAGCTTGTGGTTGAACATCGAGACCTTGCCCGCGAACATCGCGCGGCTGCCGGGCAGCAGGTCCTTGTGCGGTTTGTGGACGCCGGATCCGAAGAAGACGAGCTGGAGCCGCCCGCTGCCGTCGGTGATGGTGACTTCGAGGCGTTTGCCGCCGCCCCGGCTGCCCTGGTAGGTCAGCAGCCGTGCGTCGGCGACCTGTGCGACCACGGTGACGTGCTCGTCGATCTGGTCGGCGAGTTCGGCCAGGGAGGTCAGCTCGCCGCGCTCCGCGTACCGCCGGGGGTAGTGGTGGAGCAGGTCCAGGGCCGTGTGCAGGCCGAGCTGCTCGGCGAGCACCTTGGCGGTGGCGGGGCCGAGGGTCTTCTTGAGGTCTTCGTCGAGCGCGGGCACGTGTTCATTGCACACCATGGCGCCGACAACCCGGCTATTCCACCCCGATGAGCAGCGGCACCGACCCGCGCCCGCCCCGGTAGGTCACGGTGTCGACGGCCAGGTGCCCGTGCTGGACGTACGCCTCCAGCCGCTCGGCCAGCGCGTCCGGTACCTCGGGTCCCAGGACCAGCGTGACGAGTTCGCCGCCCGGTCCGAGCATCCGGGCGAGGACGGCCTCGGCGGTCTCCTCCAGGGCCGCGCCGATGACGGCCACGTCGCCGTCGATGAGGCCGAGGACGTCCCCGGCCTGGCAGATGCCGGCCGAGGTGAAGGACTGCCGTTCGGCGACGGCGAGTTCGCCGTAGCGGGTGGCTCCGGCAGCCGCGGTCATGGCGACCACGTCCTCGTCGAAGGTGCCGTCCGAGTCGTGCACGGCGAGCGCGGCCAGCCCCTGGACCTCGGAGCGGGTGGGGATCACGGCGACCCGTACGCCCTCGGCGCGGGCCTGCTCGGCGGCGGCGACGGCGACCGCCCGCAGTTCGGCGCCGTTGGGCAGCAGTACCACCTCGCGGGCGTGCGCCCGGCGGACGGCGTCGGCCAGTTCGGCGACGCCGGGCGGTCCCTCGGGCCGCGCGAGCACGGTGGTGGCGCCCGCCTCCTCGCAGAGCACGGCCAGCCCCTCGCCCTGGACCACGGCGACGACGGCCCGCTGGACGCGTTCGCCGCGGGCCCGGCGCCGCTCGTCGCCGAAGTGCGTGATGCGGATGCGGTACGGCCGCCCGGCGACCACTCCGGCCTCCACGGCCGCGCCGGGGTCGTCGACGTGCACGTGGACGTTCCACAGTCCGTCGCCGCCGACCACCACCAGGGAGTCGCCGAGTCCGTCGAGCCGTGCGCGCAGCTCCCCGACGGCCGTCTCGGAGGCCTCCAGCAGGTAGACCACCTCGTAGCCGGGCCCGCCGCCCAGCTGCTCGCAGGGCTCGGGCGGGCGCGGTACGGGCACGGCCCGGCCGCGCACCGGCTCGAGGGCGGGCTCCTGCCCGGACAGCGCCTGCCACAGGGCTCCGAGGACCGCGACCAGTCCGCAGCCTCCGGCGTCGACCACCCCGGCCCGGCCCAGTACGGCCAGCTGCCCGGGGGTCCGTTCCAGGGCCGCGCGGGCCCCGTCGTAGGCGGCCCGGGCCACGTCGGCGACGGTCCCGGCGGCGGCCTCGGCGACCGCGGCGGCCTCGGCGGCGGCGGTGGCGACGGTGAGCATCGTGCCCTCCACCGGGTGCGCGACGGCCTGGTACGCCTCCTCGGCGGCCCGGCCCAGCGCCTGCGCGAGCAGCCGCGCGGGACCGCGCCCGGCGGGCTCGTCACCGAGTACGTCGGCCACCCCGCGCAGCAGCTGCGCGAGGATCGTCCCGGAGTTGCCCCGGGCGCCTATGAGGGCGCCGTGCGCGAAGGCCCGTACGGCTTTCGGAAGGGAGGGTTCCGCTGTGCCTTCCGTCACGCCGGCGAGGGCTTCGCCGAGCTCCCGGTCGGCCGATTCGGCGGTCAGGTAGAGGTTGGTCCCGGTGTCGGCGTCGGCGACCGGATAGACGTTGATCGCGTCGATGTCCTCGCGCGCCCGGCCCAGTGCGGCAAGGGCCAGCGAGCTCCAGGTGCGCACCGCTTCGGCGTCGAGCTCCTCGGGGGGCTGCGGATGGGGCTCGTGCGCCACCGGGCGTTCCTCCTTGTGCGGGCCAGGGTTCACCGCAGGGTAACGAAGGACTGCCGGGGAGGAGGGACCCCGGGGCGGGGTCGGCGGCGGCCATGGTAGTTTTCTTGGACCGAGGCAGTCGTTGTATGCTGCTCCGGTTGCCCGATGAGAGTCGGGCCATTCCTCCGGCAAACCACTTCAGACTCCCTGATTCCGGTGCGCCGGAATTCACTGTAAGTGCATCTGAAGTCTTTGGAGTGACCTGTGGCTGCCAACTGCGACGTTTGCGCCAAGGGGCCGAGCTTCGGCAACAGCATTTCCCACTCGCACCGCCGCACCTCGCGTCGCTGGAACCCGAACATCCAGCGTGTCCGTGCCGTGGTCAATGGGACGCCGAAGCGCCTCAACGCCTGCACCTCGTGCATCAAGGCCGGCAAGGTCTCGCGCTGACGCCTCCCGTCGTAGCGCAGCCCTTTCCGGTTGCCAAAGAGGCCGGTCCACTCGTGGACCGGCCTCTTGCATTTAGCACCCTGTAAACGACCGAGCCCCCGGGAATCCGTTCCCGGGGGCTCCGTCGTGCGTCAGCGCCACCGCCAGGCGTGGTCCACCGGTCCGACGCCCGCGCCCAGCGGGAAACCGGCCGCGATGGCGCCCGTCACGTACTCCTTGGCCTCGGTGACGGCCGCCGGGACCTCCAGGCCCTTGGCCAGGCCGGCCGCGACGGCGCTCGCGAGCGTGCAGCCCGTGCCGTGCGTGTGCCGGTTGCCGTGGCGGGGGGCGCGCAGCCAGAGCTCGGTCGCACCGTCCGTCAGCAGGTCCACGGCCTCGCCCCCGTGCACGGCGAGGTGACCGCCCTTGATCAGCGCCCACGCGGACCCGTAGCCGAGGACCGCGTCGGCGGCCCGGCGCATGTCGTCCTCGCTCTCCACGACGACGCCGGTGAGCTGGGTGACCTCGTCGAGGTTCGGGGTCGCCACGGTGGCCCGGGGCAGCAGTTCCTTGCGTACGGCGTCCAGCGCCGAGGCGGCGAGCAGCGCGTCCCCGTGCTTGGAGACCCCGACGGGGTCCACGACGGCCGGGGCGCCGGTGCCGGCCAGGAGCTCGGCGACGGTCTCCACGAGCGCGGTGCTCGCCAGCATGCCCGTCTTGACGGCCTGGACGCCGATGTCGTCCACCACGGCCCTGTACTGGCCCCTGACGGCCTCCGGGGGCAGTTCCCAGACGCCTTTGACGCCCAGCGAGTTCTGGGCGGTCACAGCGGTCACCACGCTCATCCCGTGGACCCCGAGCGCCAGCATCGTCTTGAGGTCCCCCTGGATGCCCGCCCCGCCGCCGGAGTCCGATCCGGCGACGGTCAGGCACAGCGGGGGGTGCGGGCGGTCCTGGGGGGACCCGTTCATCGCGGGGTCTCCTCGGCGGCCTGGTCGCCGCCGAAGTGGTCCCAGCCGCCGGTGCTGGTCCAGGGGGCGCCGTCGACGGTCACCTGGGGCAGCGCGGAGCGGTTCTGCACCTCCCCGATGACCTTCCAGCGGGCCGGGAGCTTCACGTCGGGCGGGAAGGTGGCCACGATGGCGTGGTCCTCTCCCCCGGTCAGGACCCACTGGAGCGGGTCCACGCCGACGGCCTGCCCGATGTCGTGCATCTGCGTCGGGATGTCGACGGCCGCCGAGCGCAGGTCGATCCGTACCTTGCTGGCCTCGGCGATGTGCCCGAGGTCCGCGATCAGGCCGTCGCTGACGTCGGTCATGGAGGTGGCGCCGAGCCCAGCGGCCGCGGGGCCCGCGTGGTAGGGCGGCTCGGGGCGCCGGTGGGCCTCCACGAAGGCCCGGGGCGAGCGGAAGCCGCGCGAGAGCACCGCGAAGCCCGCCGCGGACCAGCCGAGCCAGCCGGTGACCGCCACGACGTCGCCGGGCTGGGCGCCGGAGCGCAGCACGGGCTCGTGGTTGCGCAGGTCGCCCAGGGCGGTGATGGCCACGGTGATGGTGTCGCCGCGGACCACGTCCCCGCCGACCACGGCCGCGCCGGCGACCTGGCACTCGTCGCGGATGCCGTCCATGAGCTCGGTGGGCCAGGTGACCGGCAGCTCGGCCGGGACGACGAGGCCGAGCAGCAGCGCGGTCGGCACCGCGCCCATGGCGGCGATGTCGGCGAGGTTCTGCGCCGCGGCCTTGCGGCCGACGTCGTACGCGGTGGACCAGTCGCGGCGGAAGTGCCGGCCCTCCAGCAGGATGTCCGTGCTCGCCACGACCCGCCGGTCGGGGGCCGACACCACCGCGGCGTCGTCGCCCGGCCCGAGCCGGACGGCCGGGGTGGTGGTGAGCCGTGAGGTGAGCTCTCGAATGAGCCCGAACTCCCCCAGCTCGCCCACAGTGCCCTTCATCGCTGTGCCCCTTCTTGCCCAGTCCGCTTGCGGTCGCGAGCCGTCACAGCTCTGGGTACCGTCAACAGATACGTCAACTTCTGCTCTCCGTACGCCCCGCTGTGCGTGGTGCCGGACCCGCGGGTCTCCCCGCGGCGCTCGGCGACGCGGTACCGTGGCGTCCCTTCTTCCCCGGGCCCACCCGTCATCCCCGGGCCCACCCGAAGGGTAGGGGAAATGATCCTCGTGGCCGCCCTGGAGGTTCCGTGGTACAGGCGTACATCCTCATCCAGACCGAGGTGGGCAAGGCGTCGTTCGTCGCCGAGTCCATCGCGCAGATCGCGGGGGTGATCCAGGCCGAGGACGTGACGGGCCCGTACGACGTCATCGTGCGCGCCCAGGCCGACACCGTGGACGAACTCGGTCGCATGGTCGTGGCCAAGGTCCAGCAGGTGGAGGGGATCACCCGCACCTTGACCTGCCCGGTGGTCCATCTGTAGCCCCCGTCTACTCTTGGCCGGTGATGTCACGACACCGCCGGCCCTTCTCTCTGCTCGCAGCACTGACCGCGCTGGCCGCTCCGGCGGCCCTCGCGGGGTGTTCCCCGGGTGGTTCCGAGGCCCGTGTGAGTCTGCCGCCCGCTCCCCCCGCCGACGTCGCGGGCCTCTGTGCGGCGCTGCACAAGGAGCTCCCCGGAACGGTGGCCGGCCTCGACCGGACTCCGGCGGTTCCGGCATCCGACCTGACCGCCGCGTGGGGCGGCTCGGCGATCGTACTGCGGTGCGGTATCCCCCGACCGGAGAAGATGCTGGATCCGAAGCAGGACGGCGTCGAGGTGAACGGCGTCCGCTGGCTCCTGGAGAAGCGGGACGACGGCGGCTACCGGTTCACCACCGGCACGCGGCTGGCCTACACGGAGGTCCAGGTCGACAAGGAGCATGCCACGGATGCGGGGATGCTGGTGGGCCTGTCCGCCGCGATCGCCGAGACCGTGCCCGAGGGCATCTCCTCGTACTGACACCCCCCGCTCACGAAGGACCGCCCGCCGCCACCCTTTCCAGGGGGCCGCGGGCGGTCCTTCGTGTACGGCGGGACGCTCGGCCCCGCGCTAGCGCAGCCCGGTGGAGCGGCGCAGGGCGGCCTGGATCAGGCGGTCCACCAGCTCCGGGTACTCGATGCCCGACTCCTGCCACATCCGCGGGTACATGGAGATCGGGGTGAAGCCCGGCATCGTGTTGATCTCGTTGATGACGAACTCGCCGTCCTCGGTGAGGAAGAAGTCGGCGCGCACCAGGCCCTCGCAGGACGCGGCGTCGAAGGCCTCGATCGCGAGCTTCTGCACCTCGGCGGTCTGCTCCGGGGTGAGCGGGGCGGGCACGAGTCCGGAGGCGGAGTCGATGTACTTCGCCTCGAAGTCGTAGAAGTCGTGGCTGGAGACCGGCGGGATCTCGGCGGGCACGCTCGCGCGCGGCCCGTCCTCGAACTCCAGGACCCCGCACTCGATCTCGCGGCCGCGCAGCAGCGCCTCCACGATGATCTTCGGGTCGTGGCGGCGGGCCTCGCGGATCGCCGCGTCCAGCCCGGAGAAGTCGTCGACCTTGGTGATGCCGATCGAGGAGCCGGCGCGGGCGGGCTTGATGAACAGCGGCCAGCCGTGCTCGCCCGCGAAGTCCGCGATGCGACCGAGGGCGCCCTCGCGGTCGTTCTCCCACTCGCGGGGGCGGATGGTCACGTACGGGCCGACGCGCAGCCCGAAGGACGTGAAGACCCGCTTCATGTAGTCCTTGTCCTGGCCGACGGCCGAGGCGAGGACGCCCGAGCCGACGTACGGGATGCCGGAGAGCTCCAGGAGGCCCTGGAGCGTGCCGTCCTCGCCGTACGGGCCGTGCAGGACGGGGAAGACCACGTCGACCTCGCCCAGGGCCTTGGGGACGGCACCGGGCTCGGTGTAGACGACCTCGCGGCTGGCCGGGTCCACGGAGAGCACCACGGCGCCGTACTCGGACTCGGCGAGCTGCTCGACGTTCGGGAGCTGCCGGTCGGCGATGGCCATCCGGGAGGGCTCGTCGGCGGTCAGCGCCCACCGGCCGTCCGTGGTGATGCCGATGGGCAGCACCTCGTACTTGGAGCGGTCGATCGAGCGCAGGACGGCGCCCGCGGTGACGACCGAGATGGCGTGTTCCGAGCTGCGGCCGCCGAACACGACGGCCACGCGGGGCTTGCGGCCCTGCTGCTCAGGGGTCTGGGGGAGGTTCTCGCTGCTCATATCGCCACGAGGGTACCCGCTCAGACGTCCGGAAAGCAGTCAGCGCCGTTCCGGTTTGGCGCTGCGCCCCATGAGTTCCTTGAGCGCGACCAGGGTGGGCTTGCCGTGGTGGACGATGTCGACGACGGTGTCGGTGATCGGCATGTCGACGCCGTGGCGGCGTGCCAGATCGGCCACGGACTGGCAGGACTTGACGCCCTCGGCGGTCTGCTTGGTGACCGCGATGGTCTCCTCCAGGGTCATCCCGCGGCCGAGGTTGGTGCCGAAGGTGTGGTTCCTGGAGAGCGGCGAGGAGCAGGTGGCGACGAGGTCGCCGAGGCCCGCGAGGCCGGAGAAGGTGAGCGGGTCGGCGCCCATCGCCAGGCCCAGCCGGGTGGCTTCGGCGAGGCCCCGGGTGATGAGCGAGCCCTTGGTGTTGTCGCCGAGGCCCATGCCGTCGGCGATGCCCACGGCGAGGCCGATGACGTTCTTGACGGCGCCGCCGAGTTCGCAGCCGATGACGTCGGTGCTCGTGTACGGGCGGAAGTACGGGGTGTGGCAGGCGGCCTGGAGCCGCTGGGCGACGGCCTCGTCCACGCAGGCGACCACGGAGGCGGCGGGCTGGCGGGCGGCGATCTCCCGGGCCAGGTTGGGGCCGGTGACGACGGCGACGCGGCCGGCGGGGACCTTGGCCACCTCCTCGATGACCTCGCTCATCCGCTTGGCGGTGCCGAGTTCGACGCCCTTCATGAGGGAGACGAGCACGGTGTCGGGCGCCAGCAGCGGGGCCCAGTCGGCGAGGTTGCCGCGCAGGGTCTGCGAGGGGACGGCGAGGACCGTGAAGTCGGCGCCGCGCGCGGCCTCGGCCGGGTCGGTGGTGGCGCGGATGTTCGCGGGGAGTTCGATGCCGGGGAGGTAGTCCGGGTTGGTCCGGGTGCCGTTGACGGCGTCGGCGAGCTCCTGGCGGCGGCCCCACAGGACCACCTCGCAGCCGGCGTCGGCGAGCACCATGGCGAAGGCCGTGCCCCAGGAGCCGGTTCCGAATACGGCTGCCTTCACGGGACGTGTCACTTGTTGCCCTCCCCCGCGGCCTTGCGCCGCTGTTCCGCCCTGGCCTTGCGATGGTCGTACGGCTGCGCGGGCGCCTTCTCGCCGCGCAGCTCCTCCAGCAGCCCGGTGATGGCGGCCATGATGACCTCGGTGACCTCCTTGAGCACGTCCGGGGTGGGTTCCCGGTCGTAGTACGCGGAGAGGTCCACGGGCGGTCCGGCGAGGACCTGGAGGGTTTTGCGCGGGAACAGGCTGACCTTGTTCTCCTTGGCGTAGGGCGGCATCGCGAGGTTCGCGCCCCACTGGGCCACCGGAATGACGGGGGCCCTGGTCATCAGTGCCACGCGCGCGGCGCCCGTCTTGCCGGCCATCGGCCACATGTCGGGGTCCCGGGTGAGCGTGCCCTCCGGATAGAAGGCGACGCATTCGCCCTTCTCGATCGCGGTCACGGCGGCCCGGAATGCGTCCAGGGCGTTGGTGGACTCGCGGTAGACGGGGATCTGGCCGGAGCCGCGCAGGATCGCTCCCACAATGGGGACGTCGAAGAGGGCGGCCTTGCCGAGCAATCGGGGCACCCGGCCGGTGTTGTACTGGAAGTGCGCGTAGGACAGCGGGTCCAGATACGAGTTGTGATTGACGGCGGTGATGAATCCGCCGTCGGCCGGAATGTGTTCCATTCCCCGCCAGTCCCGCTTGAACAGCACTACCAGCGGCGGTTTCGCGATGGCCGCCGCAAGGCGGTACCAGAAGCCGATTCTGCGGCGGGACACTCGGACACCTTCCTCTACGACCGGTGCGCGGCGTGGGCACCTCGGGGCCGGACAAGTGTCGCCCCGGGTCCGGTCTCTGTCGAGAACACCGTACGCCCCGTCCACCCGGGTCAGGCCCCGGGTGGCCCGGCATGAGGTGACAATGGGCCGACGCATGACCAGGTCATGACCCGCGCATGGGCCGCGCGAGCGCGCGGGCACAACCGGAGGGAAGGGGTCCGTCACGAACGCCGTCTGGAGTCTGGTGGTCCCGCTGAAGCCCCTGGCGGTGGCCAAGAGCCGCCTCGCGCAGGCCGTCGGCGCGTCCCGGCCCGGCCTGGCCCTGGCGTTCGCGCTGGACACCGTCGCGGGGGCGCTGGCCTGTGCGGCGGTCGCCGATGTGGTGGTCGTCACGGACGATTCCGCGGCCGCCGCGGAACTGGCCGCCCTGGGGGCGCGGATCGTGCCGGATTCCCCGTCCGCCGGGCTCAACGCGGCGCTGGCCCACGGGGCCCGGGAGATACGCGGGGGCAGGCCGGGGGCGGCGGTGGCGGCGATGAACGCCGATCTGCCGGCGCTGCGGCCGCCCGAATTGCAACGCGTGCTCGAAACCGCATCGGCATTTCCCCGGGCATTTCTGGCGGATGCGGCGGGAATCGGGACGACCTTGCTTTCCGCTGCTCCGGACGTGGAATTGGCGCCCTCGTTCGGCGGCCCGTCACGGGCCAGGCATTCGGCGTCGGGGGCGGTGGAAATGGTCTTGGAGGGCGTCGACAGCGTGCGCCGGGACGTGGACACGGCGGAGGACCTGCGCACTGCCCTCACCCTCGGAGTGGGGCGCCATACGGCCCGATACAGTGCCCGTATGCAGGCGACCGCGTACACGTACGACTCCCAGACCCGCAGTGGCAGCGTGCTGCTGGACGACGGCACCCCGGTGCCCTTCGAGGCCCCGGCGTTCGACGCGGGCGGCCTGCGGCTGCTGCGCCCCGGGCAGCGGGTCCGGATCGAGACGGACGGCGAGGGCGCGGGCCTGCGCATCACCCTGGTCACGCTGCAGACGTTCTGACCCTCCCCGCCGCGGCGTTCCCCGCCCCGGCCTTGGCGGCGGCCTTCGCGGCGGCGCCCTTCCCGGCCGCGACCTGCGCGAACGCACCGCGGGCCGGCTTCCCCCCCGATGGGGGAGCCGGCCCCGGG
>NZ_JBSGXB010000112.1:0-21884 GCF_053609185.1 Streptomyces sp. NPDC054956
GGGCGGGGGGCCGTTGGTGGGGCCGGCGCTCCGGGGGGGGTACCGGGGGGGTGCGGGACGCCGGCGGCGGGCGGGCAACCCGTGCGGGGGCCCGGCCGCACCGCCGCACCCCCTTTTGGTGTCCGGAGCCTCGCGGGGCCTCCTGGAGGGCGTGCGAGGGGAGTCGTCCACAGGCCCCGCGGGCTGTCGGCGCCGGACGGTAGCTTCGACCCATGACTACCAACGCGGCGGCGTCGTCGGCAGTGGTCGAGGGGGTGCTCGAGCGCATCACCTACGCCAACGAGGAGAGCGGCTACACGGTCGCCCGGGTGGACACCGGCCGCGGCGCGGGCGACCTGCTCACCGTCGTCGGGTCCCTCCTGGGCGCCCAGCCGGGTGAATCCCTGCGCATGGAGGGCCGTTGGGGCTCCCATCCCCAGTACGGCAAGCAGTTCACCGTGGAGAACTACACGACGCTGCTGCCCGCGACCATCCAGGGCATCCGGCGCTACCTGGGATCCGGCCTGATCAAGGGCATCGGCCCGAGGATCGCCGACCGGATCGTGGAGCACTTCGGCACCGCCACCCTCGACGTCATCGAGGAGCAGCCGAAGCGGCTGATCGAGGTGCCCGGTCTCGGCCCCAAGCGGACCAAGATGATCGGCGCCGCCTGGGAGGAGCAGAAGGCCATCAAGGAGGTCATGGTCTTCCTCCAGGGGGTCGGCGTCTCCACCTCCATCGCGGTCCGCATCTACAAGAAGTACGCCGACGCCTCCATCTCCGTGGTCAAGAACCAGCCCTACCGGCTCGCCGCCGACGTCTGGGGCATCGGCTTCCTCACCGCCGACCGCATCGCGCAGGCCGTGGGCATCCCGCACGACAGCCCGGAGCGGGTCAAGGCCGGCCTCCAGTACGCCCTGTCCCAGTCCACCGATCAGGGGCACTGCTTCCTGCCCGAGGACCGGCTCATCGCCGACGGGGTCAAACTGCTCCAGGTGGACACCGGACTGGTCATCGACTGCCTGGCCGAGCTCGCCGCCGATCCCGAAGGGGTCGTACGGGAATCCGTGCCCGACCCGCAGGGCGGTCCGGACCCCCTCACCGCCGTGTACCTGGTGCCGTTCCACCGCGCGGAACTGTCCCTGGTCGGCCAGGTGCGCCGGCTCCTGAACGCGGACGAGGACCGGATGCCCGCCTTCCAGGACGTGGACTGGGACAAGGCCCTCGGCTGGCTCGCCGGCCGGACGGGCGCCGAGCTGGCCCCCGGGCAGCGGGACGCGGTCCGCCTCGCCCTCACCCGCCGGGTGGCGGTCCTGACCGGCGGGCCGGGCTGCGGCAAGTCCTTCACCGTCCGCTCGATCGTGGAGCTGGCCCGCGCCAAGAAGGCCAAGGTGGTGCTCGCCGCCCCCACCGGCCGGGCGGCGAAGCGGCTGGCCGAGCTCACCGGGGCCGAGGCATCCACCGTGCACCGGCTCCTGGAGCTCAAACCCGGCGGGGACGCGGCGTACGACCGGGAACGGCCGCTCGACGCCGACCTGGTGGTCGTGGACGAGGCCTCGATGCTCGACCTGCTGCTGGCGAACAAACTGGTCAAGGCGGTGGCGCCGGGAGCGCACCTGCTCCTCGTCGGGGACGTGGACCAGCTGCCCTCGGTCGGCGCCGGCGAGGTGCTGCGCGATCTGCTCGCCGAGGGCGGTCCGGTCCCCGCCGTCCGGCTGACCACCATCTTCCGGCAGGCCCAGCAGTCCGGCGTGGTCACCAACGCCCACCGGATCAACACCGGCCTGCCGCCGATCACCGACGGGCTGCCCGACTTCTTCCTCTTCCCCGAAGAGGACACCGAGGAGGCCGGAAAGCTCGCCGTGGACGTCGCAGCACGACGTATTCCAGCCAGATTCGGGCTCGACCCGCGGCGCGACATCCAGGTCCTCGCCCCCATGCACCGGGGCCCGGCCGGCGCCGGAAACCTCAACGGGCTGCTCCAGCAGGCCATCACCCCCGCCCGGCCCGGCCTGCCCGAGAAGCGGTTCGGAGGCCGGGTCTTCCGGGTGGGGGACAAAGTCACCCAGATCCGGAACAACTACGAGAAGGGCGCCAACGGGGTCTTCAACGGCACGGTCGGCGTGGTCACCGGCCTCGACCTGGACGAACAGCGTCTGACGGTGCGCACGGACGAAGACGAGGAGGTGGCCTACGAGTTCGGTGAGCTCGACGAGCTGGCACACGCGTACGCCGTCACCATCCACCGGTCCCAGGGGAGTGAATATCCGGCGGTCGTGATCCCCGTCACCACCGGGGCCTGGATGATGCTCCAGCGAAATCTGCTCTACACGGCGGTGACCAGGGCGAAGAAACTGGTCGTCCTGGTCGGGTCCCGCAAAGCCCTCGCTCAGGCCGTGCGTACCGTTTCCGCAGGCAGGAGGTACACGGCCGTGGCTCCCCGGCTCTCCGGACGCATACCGGTGGGAAACATCACCTAGATGATCGATCATTTGGGGTATCCGCCACCCGTTCCGAGGGGGCAGGATGAGCAGGTTGAAGGCACTCAGTGCCGTCAAAAACACCAAACCCCGACCCCGAGTGCACTCACCTGTGCCAAATGGGGGAAGGTAGAGGCAGTCAGGGCACCTCGAAGAAGAGGCACTACGTCGGTGAGGGATGACGTGAGCGACAACTCTGTAGTACTGCGGTACGCGGACGGTGAATACACCTACCCGGTGGTCGAGAGCACCGTTGGCGACCAGGGCTTCGACATCTCGAAGCTCCGGGCTCAGACCGGGCTGGTCACCCTGGACAGCGGCTACGGAAACACCGCCGCCTATAAGTCCGCCATTACCTACCTCGACGGTGAGCAGGGCATCCTGCGCTACCGCGGATACCCGATCGAGCAGCTGGCGGAGCGCTCGACCTTCATCGAGGTCGCCTACCTGCTGATCAACGGGGAGCTGCCGACCGTCGACCAGCTCGCGTCGTTCCGCAACGAGATCACCCAGCACACGCTGCTGCACGAGGACGTCAAGCGCTTCTACGACGGCTTCCCGCGCGACGCCCACCCGATGGCGATGCTGTCCTCCGTGGTCAGCGCGCTGTCGACGTTCTACCAGGACAGCCACAACCCGTTCGACGAGAAGCAGCGCCACCTCTCGACGATCCGGCTGCTGGCCAAGCTCCCGACGATCGCCGCGTACGCGTACAAGAAGTCGGTCGGCCACCCGGTGGTCTACCCGCGCAACGACCTCGGCTACGTCGAGAACTTCCTGCGCATGACCTTCTCCGTGCCGGCCCAGGAGTACGACCTGGACCCGGTCGTGGTCGCCGCGCTCGACAAGCTGCTGATCCTGCACGCGGACCACGAGCAGAACTGCTCCACCTCCACCGTGCGTCTGGTCGGCTCCTCGCAGGCGAACATGTTCGCCTCGATCTCCGCCGGCATCTCGGCCCTGTGGGGCCCGCTGCACGGTGGCGCCAACCAGTCCGTCCTCGAGATGCTCGAGGGCATCAAGAACGACGGCGGCGACGTCGACGCCTTCATCCGCAAGGTGAAGAACAAGGAAGACGGCGTCCGCCTCATGGGCTTCGGACACCGCGTCTACAAGAGCTTCGACCCCCGGGCGAAGATCATCAAGGCGGCGGCGCACGACGTCCTCTCGGCGCTCGGCAAGGACGACGAGCTGCTCGACATCGCGCTCAAGCTGGAAGAGCACGCGCTGGCCGACGACTACTTCGTCGAGCGCAACCTCTACCCGAACGTGGACTTCTACACCGGCCTGATCTACCGGGCCATGGGCTTCCCGACCGAGATGTTCACCGTGCTCTTCGCGATCGGCCGGCTGCCCGGCTGGATCGCCCAGTGGCACGAGATGATCAAGGAGCCCGGATCCCGCATCGGCCGTCCGCGCCAGATCTACACCGGCGAGGTCCTGCGCGACTTCGTCCCGGTCGAGAACCGCTGACCCGAGGCTCTCGCCGCGGCGCCCCCCGTGGCGCCGCGGGACCGCGTCATCCGCGGCCCAAAAGGAAAAGCGCCCCGCCATCGATCCCCCCACGGGTCGAAGGTCGGGGCGCTTTCCTTACCCCGGAACGGATTCCCCCCACGGGACCCGGACCGGGTGTCTGCGTGGAGCGCGCGGGGCGCGCTCCGGTGTTGCCGGGACCCGTACGGGTCGGGAGGGCCGCTCAGAGCTTTCCCGAGGGCACGCGTCCCGGCCGGCTGATGCCACGGGCGTCCCCCAAGACCCCCGGGAACGCCCCAAGACGTTCCTGGCATCGCCCCATTAGACCCACGGCCCTGCCCGATGGTTACGTTGCGGTCGCTGTGATCTGCGTCTCGCGTGAAGGAACCGTGTGCGAGTTGCGAAGGGTGATCACTAGCGGAACGAGCGCAGCCGCAGGCTGTTGGTCACCACGAAGACCGAGGAGAAGGCCATCGCGGCCCCCGCGATCATGGGGTTGAGCAGACCCGACGCGGCCAGCGGCAGGGCCGCGACGTTGTAGCCGAAGGCCCAGAACAGGTTGCCCTTGATGGTGGCCAGGGTTCGGCGGGAGAGCCGGATCGCGTCCGCCGCGACCCGCAGGTCGCCCCGTACGAGGGTCAGGTCGCTCGCCTCGATCGCGGCGTCGGTGCCGGTGCCCATCGCCAGGCCCAGGTCGGCCTGGGCCAGCGCGGCCGCGTCGTTGACGCCGTCGCCGACCATGGCGACCGTACGGCCCTCGGCCTGCAGCCGGCGTACGACGTCCACCTTGTCCTCGGGGAGGACCTCGGCGATGACCTCCTCGATGCCCACCTCGCGGGCCACCGTCTCGGCGACGGCCTTGTTGTCGCCCGTCAGCAGGACCGGGGTCAGCCCCAGGGCCCGCAGCCGCGACACCGCCTCGGCGCTGGTCTCCTTGATGGCGTCGGCCACGGTCAGCACCCCGCGGGCCTCCCCGTCCCAGGCCACCAGGACGGCGGTGGAGCCCGCGGCCTCGGCGGCGGCCTTGGCGTCGGCGAGGGCGGCCGGCAGTGGGATCGACCAGTCGGCGAGCAGCTTCTCGCGGCCCACCAGGACGGCGTGTCCGTCGACCACGCCCTGCACGCCGAGGCCGGCGACGTTCTCGAACCCCTCCGGGACGGGCAGCTGCCCTGCCCTGTCGGCTGCGCCCGTGGCGATGGCGCGGGCGATCGGGTGCTCGGAGGCGTGCTCCAGGGAGCCGGCCAGCCGCAGCAGTTCGGTCTCGTCCACGCCCTCGGCGGCGTGCACGCCCGACAGGGTCATCCGGCCGGTGGTCACGGTCCCGGTCTTGTCCAGGACGACGGTGTCCACGCGGCGGGTGGACTCCAGCACCTCGGGCCCCTTGATCAGGATGCCGAGCTGCGCGCCCCGCCCGGTGCCGACCATCAGCGCGGTCGGGGTGGCCAGGCCCAGGGCGCACGGGCAGGCGATGATCAGGACGGCCACGGCGGCGGTGAAGGCGGCGGTCGCGTCGTCGGTGAGCAGCAGCCAGGTCACCCAGGTGCCCAGGGCCAGTACGAGCACGATCGGCACGAAGACGCCGGAGATCCGGTCGGCGAGGCGCTGCACCTCGGCCTTGCCGTTCTGCGCGTCCTCGACCAGCTTGGCCATCCGGGCGAGCTGGGTGTCGGAGCCGACGCGGGTGGCCTCGACGACCAGGCGGCCCGCCGCGTTGACGGTGGCGCCGGTGACGGTGTCGCCGACGGTGACCTCGACCGGGACCGACTCGCCGGTCAGCATGGAGGCGTCCACGGCGGAGCTGCCCTCGACGACGGTGCCGTCGGTGGCGATCTTCTCGCCGGGCCGGACGACGAACCGGTCGCCGACGGCCAGCGCGCTCACGGGGATGCGCACCTCGGCGCCCCCGCGCAGGACGGCCACGTCCTTGGCGCCCAGGCGCATCAGGGCCTTGAGGGCCGCGCCGGCCTTCCGCTTCGAGCGGGCCTCCAGGTAGCGGCCGAGCAGGATGAAGGAGACGACCCCGGCCGCCACCTCCAGGTAGATCGCCGAGGCGCCGTCGGTGCGCGAGACGGTGAGGTCGAAACCGTGCCGCATGCCGGGCATCCCGGCGTGGCCGAAGAACAGGGCCCACAGCGACCAGGCGAAGGCGGCGAGGGTGCCGACCGAGACCAGGGTGTCCATGGTGGCCGCGCCGTGCCGGGCGTTGGTCCAGGCGGCCTTGTGGAAGGGCAGGGCGCCCCAGACGACCACGGGGGAGGCGAGGGTGAGCGAGAGCCACTGCCAGTTGTCGAACTGGAGGGCCGGGACCATCGCGAGCAGGACGACGGGCAGGGCGAGCACGCTGGAGACCAGGAGCCGCTGGCGCAGCGCGGCGAGCTCGGGGTCCCGTACCTCCTTCGGTTCCGAGGCCTCCGGACCGGTCTCCGCCTCGGGTTCGGGCTCCGGCGGCGGGGGTTCCTCGGCGGTGTAGCCGGTCTTGACGACGGTCGCGATGAGGTCGGCAACCTGGACGCCTCCGCCGTAGGAGACCTTGGCCTTCTCGGTGGCGTAGTTCACCGAGGCGCTGACCCCGTCCATCCGGTTCAGCTTCTTCTCGATGCGGGCCGCGCAGGAGGCGCAGGTCATCCCGCCGATGGTCAGCTCGACCTCGGCCGTGGCCGTGGCCGTCGCCGCGCCCGCGGCCTCGGCCGCGCCGGCCGCCGCTATGGGTCCGTCGTGCACTGTGCTGCTGCTCATGATCCGGGCTCCAGGGGGAGAGCCGGGCCGTACGGAACCAGTATGAGCTGGCCGGTACGGCCCGGCGGGGCTGTGCCGAAAGAAAGGGGCCTGCCGGTGGAGGAGGGTGCTCAGGCCTGGCCGGCGAGCTCGTACCCGGCCTCGTCGACGGCGGCGCGCACGTCGGCCTCGGCGAGCGGGGCGGCCGACACCACGGTGACCTCGCCGGTGGCGGCGACGGCCTTGACCGAGCTGACGCCCGGCAGGGCGGCGAGCTCGGTGGTGACCGCACCCTCGCAGTGCCCGCAGGTCATGCCCGTCACCCGGTAGACGGTGGTGGTCTGGGTGTCCGTGTCGGCGCTCATGTCGTTCTCCTCTTCAAGGGCGTTTCCGGGCGCCGGAAGGCGGCGGATCCCTCCACCGTCCTCCCGACACTCGAAGACTATACCCCTAGGGGGTATGGAAGCGAGCATCCTCCGGGATCTTTTGAATCCCCTCGTCCGCGAAAACGCGAAATGGACAATCATTGTGATCCATACGTAAATGGCACATATGGCGCACTCGGGGATCACCCTCATCCTGATCATGTCGATCGCGGTGCTCGCGCCCCTGCTGGCGTACGGGGTCGCCCGTCGGCTCCCCGTACCACTGGTGATCTTCGAGATCCTGCTCGGCGTCCTGGTCGGGCCCGACGTCCTCGGCTGGGCGCGCACCGGCGAGGTGATCGACGTGCTGAGCCAGCTCGGCCTCGCCATGCTGATCTTCCTGGCCGGCTACGAGATCCAGTTCGGCCAGGTCAGGGGCGACACCCTGAAGCGGTCGGTGTGGGCCTGGCTGATCGCCCTCGGGCTGGGACTGGGCATCGGCGTCCTGCTGGCGCAGGGCGGCGGATTCGACAAGGGCGTCTACATCGGCACCGCTCTGACCAGTACGGCCCTGGGCGCGATCCTGCCGGTCATGCGGGACGCGGGGGACCTCCAGGGCCGCTTCGGCTCCGTGGTGATGGCGATGGGCGCGGTCGGCGAGTTCGGGCCGATCATCGCGATGGCGCTGCTGCTCAGCGGGCGGGCGCCGGGCCGCTCGGCGGCGCTCCTGATCGCCTTCGCGCTGCTCACGGCGGCGGCGGTGTTCTGGGCGCTGCGGCCCAAGCCGCCCTGGTTCTCCCGGGTCGTCGCCAAGACCCTGCACACCAGCGGGCAGTTCGCGGTACGGCTGGTGGTGCTGATCATCGTGGCGTTCCTGGCGCTGTCCCAGGTGCTCGGCCTCGACGTCCTGCTCGGCGCGTTCGCCGCCGGCCTGATCACCCGGCTGGTGCTGCACGGGGCCGCCCCCGAGAGCAGCGAGACCGTGCTGTCGAAGGTGGAGGCCATGGGCTTCGGGTTCCTGGTGCCGCTGTTCTTCGTGGTCACCGGGATCGAGTTCGATCTGGACGCCCTGCTCGACGGTGGCCGGGCGCTCCTGCTGCTGCCGGTGTTCCTGCTGCTGTTCCTCCTCGTGCGCGGACTTCCTCTGTGGCTGCTGGCCCCCCGGGACCTGACGCGCCGGGACCGGTCGGCGCTGGTGCTGTTCGGCTCCACGGCACTGCCGCTGGTGGTGGCGATCACCACCCTGGGGGTCCAGGACGGGAAGCTGGGGTCGGGCGAGGCGGCGGCGCTGGTGGGGGCCGGGATGGTCTCCGTACTGGTGTTTCCGCTGGTGGGGCTGCGGTTGCGGGCGGGTGGGGCGAGGTCCGAGGGGGAACGGGTCAGCGAGGAAGAGGCGTGGTGATCAGCGGGTCCAGGTAGCGGAGAAGGACGGCCTTCAGCTCCGCGACGTACGCGGCCCGTTCGGCGCCCTCGCTGGCCAGGATCAGTTCGAGCGAGGCTTTGACGATGCCGAGCACCATGTGCGCGACGTGGGTCAGCTCGGCGGGGGTGGGGGTGGCCGCGGTGTCGCCCTCGGTGCCGGGGGCCGAGGGCGGGACGCAGGCGCGCAGCACCTCCTCGACACGGGTCAGCATCCCGGTGTGGAGCTCGTCGTGCTCCTGGGCGATCCCGGGGACGCCGGAGCCGTGCATGAGGGCCCAGAAGGCCGGGTTCTCGCAGTTGAAGGCGATGACCGGGTCCAGGACGGCGTCGAGCAGCTCGGGCAGCGGCCGGTCCAGGTTCTCGGGGAGGAAGGCTTGGCCGTGCGCCTCGTGGGCGCGCTGCAGCAGCTGCCCTCCCAGCTCCACGGCGATGGCCTCCTTGTTCGGGAAGAACTGGTAGAGCGTGCCCGGGGACACGCCGGCCTCGCGGGCGATCGCGTTGGTGCTGGCGGCGGCGTAGCCGGTACGGCAGAACACCCCGGCGGCGGCCGCCAGCAGCTGGGCGATCCGGCGCTCCCCGCGGGCCTGGCGCCGGCGGGGAGCGGGTGCGGCGGCCGATTCCGGGGTTGCTTCCGGGGCCGCTTCCGGGGTCGGGGATTCTCCCGTTTCGCTTGCTTTGTCCGCGCTCTTGGTCCGAGAGCTCTCCCGCATGTCCAATCCCTTGCTTCCGGTGGGTGATTGACAAACGCGAGAACTCGCTCGCATTCTTGTGGAACGCGAGCGACTGCTCGTGTTTGTCAGTCTAAGTGGCCTGGCAATCACGGTGAAGGGGACACCGAGACATGTCCGAAGTCAAGAATCCGCCGTCGCCCGGGGAGGGCGGCCGGTGGACCCGGTTCGTCACCGCACGGCCGAGGCTCTCGCTGCTCCTCGCCCTGCTGGTCACGGCACTGGCCGTGGTCGCGGGCGGCGGCGTCGCCGACCGCCTGGGCAGTGGCGGCTGGGAGGACCCCGGAGCCCGGTCCACCTACGCCACCGAGGCCCTGGAGCGCGAGTTCCCCGGGTCCCAGTCCAATCTGCTGCTCCTCGTCGACGCGGGAGCCGGGGTGGGGCCGGCCGGGGTGGACGACCCCGCCGTCGCCGCCGAGGCCGAGCGGCTGACCGCACAGCTCGCCGCCGAGCAGGGGGTGATGGGCGTGGACTCGTACTGGCGGACGCGGCTGCCCGCGCTGCGCTCCGAGGACGGCCGGCAGGCGCTGGTCGTCGCCCGGGTGCCCGGTGACGACAAGGCCGTCAACGCCGTGCTCGACCGGATAGCCCCCCACTACCGGGGCGAGCACGGACCCGTGAAGGTCTCCCTCGGAGGACCGGCCGCCGTCCAGCGCGAGGTGACCACCACCATCCAGGAGGACCTGCTGCGCGCCGAGCTGATCGCCCTGCCGGTGACGCTCGTCCTGCTCGTCCTCGTCTTCGGCAGTGCCGTCGCGGCCCTGCTGCCCCTCGGCGTCGGCATCGTGGCCATCATCGGGACCAACGCCGTCCTGCGCGGCCTCACCGAGTTCACCGACGTCTCCGTCTTCGCGCAGAACCTCACCACCGCGCTCGGTCTCGGACTCGCCGTCGACTACGCCCTCTTCATCGTGCGCAGGTTCCGCGAGGAGCTGGCCGCCGGGCGCGACCCGGTCGCCGCCGTCGCGGTCACCCTGCGTACCGCCGGGCGCACGGTGCTCTTCTCCGCGCTGACCGTCGCCGTCGCCCTCTCGGCGATGCTCTTCTTCCCGATGTACTTCCTGCGCTCCTTCGCCTATGCCGGGGTCGCGGTGGTGCTGCTCGCCGCGGCGGCCGCGCTGATCGTGCTGCCCGCGGCCCTGGTGCTGCTCGGGCACCGGGTCAACTCCCTGGACCTTCGCCGGCTGTGGCGGCGCGGCGGTGCGGCCCGCAAGGACGGGCCCCCGGCCGGGGGCGGGCGCGGCTGGGTCCGGCTGACGGCCCTGGTGATGCGCCGGGCCCCGCTCTTCGCCGTGGCCACCACGGCCGGACTGCTGCTCCTCGGGCTGCCCTTCCTCGGGGTGAAGTTCGGCACCGTGGACGACCGGCAGCTGCCGAAGACCGCCGAATCGCACGTGGTGCAGCAGGAGATCCGCGAGGGCTTCGCGGGCACCCCCGGAGGCTCGCTGACCGTACTGGCCGAGGGCGCGTCCGGAGGCGCCGCCCTGGACGGCTACAAGCGGGAGGTCGCAGCCCTGCCCGGCGTGGTCAGGGTCGACGGGCCGGTGAACGCGCCGTCCGGCGCGGCGTACGCCTACTTCTCGGTGCTCACCGAGGGCGAGGCGGTGGGGCAGCAGGCCCAGGACCTGGTAGGCCAGGTCAGAAAGGTCGACGCACCCTTCGAGACCGCCGTGACCGGACAGGCCGCCGTGCTCGTCGACGCCCGCAAGGCCATCGCCGACGAACTGCCCCTGGCCCTGGCCGTCGTGGTCGCGGCCACGCTGCTCCTGGTCTTCCTGATGACCGGCAGCCTGCTGATACCGCTCCAGGCGGTACTGCTCAACGCCCTCAGCCTGACGGCCATGTTCGGGGCGGTGGTCTGGGTCTTCCAGGAGGGACACCTCTCGGGACCGCTCGCCTTCACCTCCACGGGGGACATCGAGACCACCCTGCCCGTGCTGATGTTCTGCATCGCCTTCGGACTCTCCATGGACTACGGGGTGTTCCTCATATCCCGGATCAAGGAGGAGTACGACAGGACGGGGGACCACGAGGGTGCGGTCCGCACGGGACTGGCCCGCACGGGCGGACTGATCACCGCGGCGGCCGTGATCCTGGCCGTGGTGATGGTCGCCATCGGCAGCTCGCGGGTGACCAACACCAAGATGCTGGGCCTCGGGATCGCGCTGGCCGTGCTGATGGACGCGATGGTCGTCCGGAGCCTGCTCGTCCCGGCGGTCATGAAGCTGACCGGGAAGGCCACATGGTGGGCGCCGGCGCCGCTGCGCAGGCTGCACGAGCGGTTCGGACTGAGCGAGGGGGAGCCGGTCGTGCCGGCGGCGGAGGAGCCGGAGCCGGTCCCCGCGGGCAGTCGCTAGCGGCCGGTCGCCGGTGGCCGGCCATCCGTCGCCGGTCGCCGGCTGTGCGGACGGGGCCCGGGAGGGACCCGTCCGTGGCCCGGACATCGGGATCAGTCCTCGCGCCGTCCCCGGTTGCCGGGCCGGCGGGCCACCCAGGTGCGGATGGTGTCGGCGTACCAGTAGGGCTTTCCGCCCTCCACGTGGTCGGGCGCGGGCAGCAGCCCGTGCTTGCGGTAGGAGCGCACGGTGTCCGGCTGCACCCGGATGTGAGCGGCGATCTCCTTGTACGACCACAGCTGTCGGTCGCTCATCCTCGACACCTCCTCGTCCACGCCGCGGGGCCGGCCGGGAGGCCGTCGGGGGAGCCGGCGCGTGGACACTGACGATCACTCAGGTTGTGCCCGGAGAACGACGCACGGTGAGAGCAGGGGAGGGGCTGTCGGACGGCTGTGACGGAAGACCCGCGTAATGGGGACATGCGTGACACAAGGGCGACTCATGTGACACGCACGGCACACACCACACCAGCCCGGCGCCGTGACCGGCAGGCCTCGCCGGTCATGGCACCGGGCCCGGCTCAGCGGTAGAGGGCCGGGCGTTCCACCTGCTCCACGAGGGTCCGTACGCCGCTGCGGGCCGCGGCCAGGCCCGCCTCGGAGACGGCCGCGGCCGCGTAGCCGTCCCACGCGTCGGGGCCGTCCACCCGGCCCGCCGCGGCCGCGGTCACCCAGTGCCGGAGCTGGCGGTCGTAGGCGTCGGCGAACCGCACCGTGAAGTCCTGGTCGATCTCCCCGCCCCAGCGGCCGGCCGACTGGACGACCATGGCGTGGCCGTCGCCGATCCGGGCGCTGCCGGACTCGCCGACCGCCTCGCACTGCACCTGGTAGCCGAAACCGCAGTTGACGAAGATCTCGACGTCCACGACGGCGCCCCCCGAGGTCTCCATGAGGACCAGGCGCGGATCGCGCAGCCCCTCGCGGGCGGCGGAGGTGGGCGTCGGGGAGAGCACGGTCACGGCCGTGATCTCCTGCCCGAGCAGCCAGCGGGCCGCGTCCACCTCGTGCACGACCGAATCGCTGATCAGCATGTCGCTCGTGAAGAACGACGGCGAGGCGGCGTTGCGGTGCCGGCAGTGCAGGAAGAGCGGCCGCCCGATGCCGCCGGCGTCGAGCAGCTCCTTGAGCCGCGCGTACTCGGCGTCGTAGCGGCGCATGAAGCCGACCTGTACGAGCCGGCGACCGACCCGGGCCTCCGCCTCCATGATCCGCAGGGCGCCCGCCGGATCCGGGGTGAGCGGCTTCTCGCAGAGCACCGGCAACTCCCGTGCCAGCGCGTGCAGGATCGCTTCCTCATGGGCGGGCCCGGGCGAGGCGATCAGTACGGCGTCCACCCCGGGCGCGGCTATCGCGGCCGCCGGATCGGTGTGCGCGCTCACCCCGTCCAGCCCGGCCGCGACCGCCTTGACCCGGTCCCCGTCCGGGTCGGCCACGGCCACCACCCGGGCCCCGCCCACCGTCCGCCCGAACCTGCGGACGTGGTCCGAGCCCATCTTCCCGGTGCCGATGACGGCGATGCCGAGCGTGCCGGTCATGTCTGTTCCTCCGTGGGGTTCGTTCAGCGGGCGCCGCAGGAGCGCAGGTAGGCGCGGGTGCGGCGGGCGATCGGGAGCGGGCGGTCGGGCGGGCACGGGTACATGTCCTGCTCCACGATGGCGAACAGGTCCACGCCGAGCCGCTGGGCGGCCGCCAGCACCGGTTCCAGCGCGGGCACCCCCGCCGGCGGCTCGCACATCACCCCGCGGGCCACGGCCGGCCCGAAGGGCACCTGGCCGGCGACGACTTCGGCGAGGATCCGGGGATCCACCTGCTTGAGGTGGAGGTAGCCGATCCGCTCCCCGAAGGTCTCGACGGCCCGCACGCTGTCGCCGCCGCAGTACGCGTAGTGCCCGGTGTCCAGGCAGAGGGAGACCAGCGCGGGATCGGTGGCGTCGAGGAACCGGGCCACGTTCTCGGGGGTGTCGATGTGCGTGTCGGCGTGCGGGTGCACGACGATCCGCAGCCCGTACTCGTCCTGGACCCGCCGCCCCAGCCGCTCGGTCTGCGTGGTGAGTTCACGCCAGCCCTCGGGCGTGAGCGTGCGGTCCTCCAGCACCTCGCCGGTCTTGTCGTCCCGCCAGAAGGACGGGATCACGACGAGGTGCGCCGCGCCCATGGCACGGGTGAGCTCCGCGATCCGCGACACGTGCTCCCAGGTGTCCTCCCACACGGCGGGCCCGTGATGGAGTCCGGTGAAGACGGTTCCCGCGGAAACCCGCAGGCCGCGCTTGGCCACTTCGTCGGTGAGCCGGACGGGATCGGTGGGCAGGTAGCCGTACGGACCGAGCTCGATCCACTCGTAACCGGCGTCGGAGACCTCGTCCAGGAACCGTTCCCACGGGGTCTGCGCGGGGTCGTCGGGGAACCAGACACCCCAGGAATCCGGAGCCGAACCGATGCGGATACGCGTCAACGCGGGCGGTGAGGACGTCATGCGGCCACCTTAAAGTGCGAGGCTCGGAGGAACGGGGAGCGTGCGGTCGGCAGGAAGGGTGTGGTGATGGCTGTGGCGATGGCTTCGGATCCGGTGCCGTTCGACCTGATCACGATGGGACGGATCGGGGTGGATCTCTACCCCTTGAAGACGGGCGTACCGCTCGGCGAGGCGGACACCTTCGGGAAGTTCCTGGGCGGTTCACCCACCAACGTGGCCGTCGCGGCGGCCCGGCTGGGCCGGCGGACCGCGGTGATCACCCGGACCGGCGCGGACCCCTTCGGGGCGTACCTCCGCGCGGAACTGCGCGCGTTCGGCGTGGACGACCGGTGGGTGGAGGAGGTGGCGGCCTACCCGACGCCGGTGACCTTCTGCGAGATCTTCCCGCCGGACGACTTCCCGCTGTACTTCTACCGCTACCCCAAGGCCCCCGACCTGGAGATCGACGCGGCCGGGCTGGACCTCGACGCGGTCCGGGCGGCGCGCGTGTTCTGGATGACGGGTACCGGGCTCAGCGCGGAGCCGAGCCGCACGGCGACGCTGGCCGCGCTGGAGGCCCGCGCGAAGTCCGGGACCACCGTGTTCGACCTGGACTGGCGGCCGATGCTGTGGCCCTCCGAGGGCGGGCCCGGGGAGTGGTACCGCCGGGCACTGTCCCTCGCCACGGTGGCCGTGGGCAACGCCGAGGAATGCGCGATCGCCACCGGCGAGACCGAGCCGTACGCGGCCGCGCGGGCGCTGCTCGCCGCCGGCGTGGAGCTGGCGGTGGTGAAACGGGGCCCGCGCGGGGTCCTGGCCGTCCACCGCGACGGGACCGTGGTGGAGGCGGCGCCGGTAGCGGTGACGGTCGTCAACGGACTCGGCGCGGGGGACGCGTTCGGCGGAGCCCTGTGCCACGGGCTGCTCGCGGGCTGGGAGTTGGAGCGGACGATCCGCTACGCGAACGCGGCCGGGGCGATCGTGGCGTCGAGGCTCGCGTGTTCGACGGCGATGCCGTTCGCCGGGGAAGTGGAGGAGGTGCTCGACCGTGCCGCTGGTGTCTGAGTGGGCGATGGACTGGACGAGGCTGCTCGTGCTCGACCTCGCGCCGGGGGAGGTGTACGCGCACGCGTGCGGGGACGCGGAGTGGATCGTGCTCCCCCTGTCCGGCGGCTGCGAGGTCCGCTGCGCGGAGCCCTTCCCCCACCCCGCCCCTTCCCGAAACCGGGGCTCCGCCCCGGACCCCGCGCAGGCCGACGCCGGCCCCCATCCAGCCCCTCCGGCGTTTGAGGAGCGGGGTCCGGGGCAGCGCCCCGGGAGCGGACCGCAGGTCTTCGAACTGCGCGGGCGGCCCGGGGTGTTCGACGGAGTCACCGACTTCGCCTACCTCCCCCGGGACGGAGCCGCCGAGATCCGGGCGAACACCGGCGGGCGGTTCGCCCTCGCCGGGGCCCGCTGCGAGCGGCGGCTGCCCGCCCGGTACGGGCCCGCCGCCGCGGTCCCCGTCGAGCTCCGCGGAAGCGGCCAGTGCTCCCGCCAGGTCAACAACTTCGCCGCCGCCGGCCCGGACGGCTTCGCCTGCGACCGGCTCATCGCCGTCGAGGTACTGACCCCCGGCGGGAACTGGTCCTCGTACCCGCCCCACAAGCACGACGAGCACCGGCCCGGTCTGGAATCCCGCCTGGAGGAGATCTACCACTTCGAGATCGCCCCGCACGGGGACATCCCGGGACTCGGATACCAGCGTGTCAGCCCCTCCCCGGCCGGGAAGACCGACATCCTCACCGAAGTGAGGACCGGGGACACCGTGCTCATCCCGGACGGCTGGCACGGTCCGTCCATCGCCGCGCCCGGACACGACATGTACTACCTCAACGTCATGGCGGGGCCCGGCGAGACCCGGGAGTGGCTCATCAGCGACCACCCCGATCACGGCTGGATCCGCTCCACCTGGTCCGGCCGCGAAGTCGACCCCCGGCTGCCCTTCTACCGCGCGGAGGACCCCGCATGACGCCGAAGAAGACGCAGACCGTCCGGCTCACCGTCGCGCAGGCCCTCGTCCGCTTCCTCGCCCGCCAGTACACCGAGCGCGACGGACGGCGCCACCGGCTGATCGCCGCCACCTGGGGGATCTTCGGGCACGGGAACGTCGCCGGGATCGGCCAGGCCCTGCTCGAGACCGGCCGCGAGGAGATGCCGTTCCTCCAGGGCCGCAACGAGCAGGCCATGGTGCACGCCGCCGTCGGGTACGCACGGCAGAGCGGGCGGCTGTCCGCGCACGCCGTCACCACCTCCATCGGGCCCGGCGCCACCAACCTCGTCACCGGGGCCGCCCTGGCCACCGTCAACCGGATCCCGGTGCTCCTGCTGCCCGGGGACGCCTTCGCCACCCGGCCCGCCGACCCCGTGCTCCAGCAGCTGGAGGTCCCGTACGCGGGCGACGTCTCCGTCAACGACACCCTGCGTCCCGTCTCCCGCCACTTCGACCGGATCACCCGCCCCGAGGCCCTGATCCCCGCCGCGCTGCAGGCCGTACGGGTCCTCACCGACCCGGTGCAGACCGGCGCCGTCACCCTCGCGCTGCCGCAGGACGTGCAGGCCGAGGCGTACGACTGGCCCGAGGAGTTCTTCGCCGAGCGCGTGTGGGGCGTACGCCGGCCCCGGCCCGACCGTACGGAGCTCGCGCGCGCGGCCGAGGCCGTACGGGGCTCCGCGCGGCCGCTGATCATCGCCGGCGGCGGGGTCCGGCACAGCGCGGCGCAGGCGGCGCTGGCCGGCTTCGCCGAGGCCACCGGGATCCCGGTGGCCGTCACCCAGGCGGGCAAGGGGGTCCTGCCCTGGGACCACCCCGCCGACGTGGGCGGGATCGGGCACACGGGCACGGCCACCGCCGACGCACTGGCGCGCGAGGCCGACCTGGTGATCGCCGCCGGGACCCGGCTCACCGACTTCACCACCGCCTCGGCGACCCTGTTCCAGCACCCCGGCGTGCGGTTCGTCGGCCTCAACCTGGACCCGTACGACGCCCACAAGCTCGCCGCCCGCCCCTTGGTCTGCGACGCGCGGGAGGGCCTGGAAGAACTCCGGGCCGAGGTCACCGGGTACCGGGTGGACCCCTCGTACGAGGCGGCGTACGAAGAAGGGAAGAGGGCCTGGGAGCGGCTGGTCGACCGGGCCTTCGAGGCCCCCGACGAGGACGCCGTCCCGACCCAGGCGCAGGCGCTCGGGCTGCTCGACGATCTGTTCGGGCCCGAGGACATCCTCGTCAACGCCGCCGGCTCGCTCCCCGGCGACCTGCACAAACTCTGGCGGGCCCGCTCCACCGACCAGTACCACCTCGAATACGGCTACTCCTGCATGGGCTACGAGATCCCCGCCGCGATCGGCGTCGCGCTGGCCGCGCCCGGCCGCCCGGTGTGGGCCCTGGTCGGTGACGGGACGTACCTGATGAATCCGACGGAGATCGTCACCGCCGTGCAGGAGGGGATCCCGGTGCGGCTGGTGATCCTCGACAACCACGGATACGCCTCCATCGGCGGCCTCTCCGACGCGGTGGGCGGCGAGGGGTTCGGGACCGCGTACCGCTTCCGGGCGGTGGACGGTTCGTACAGCGGACCGCCGCTGCCCCTGGACCTGGCGGCCAACGCGGCCTCCCTCGGGATGGCCGTCATCCGCGCCCACACCATCGGTGACCTGCGGAAAGCCCTCGCCGAGGCGCGAGCGGCGGACCGTCCCACATGTGTCTACGCGCAGACCCGAACACCCGACACTGTGTCGGGCCCACCCCCGGCACAGGCGTGGTGGGATGTTCCTGTGGCCGAGACCGCGACCCGTGCGTCGGCGGTGGAAGCCCGCGAAGAGTACGACCGGCAAGCCGCGCATCGACGTCGCCATCTGTGAAGGAGCAAGGCATGAAGACCGTCAACCACTGGATCGGTGGCAAGACCGTCGAGGGCGCTTCGGGCAACTACGGCCCGGTCACCGACCCGGCCACCGGCGAGGTGACCACGCAGGTGGCCCTCGCGTCCGCCGAAGAGGTCGACGCCGCCGTGCAGGTCGCCAAGGAGGCGTTCCTGTCCTGGGGCCAGTCCTCGCTGGCCGCCCGCACCAAGGTGCTGTTCGCCTACCGCGCCCTGCTGGACGCCAACCGCGACGCGATCGCCGACCTGATCGTCGCCGAGCACGGCAAGGTCCACTCGGACGCGCTGGGCGAGGTCGCCCGCGGCCTGGAGATCGTCGAGCTGGCCTGCGGGATCACCGTGCAGCTCAAGGGCGAGCTGTCGACGTCCGTCTCCAGCCGCGTGGACGTCTCCTCGATCCGCCAGCCCATCGGCGTGGTCGCGGGCATCACCCCGTTCAACTTCCCGGCGATGGTGCCGATGTGGATGTTCCCGCTGGCCGTGGCCTGCGGAAACACCTTCATCCTCAAGCCGAGCGAGAAGGACCCCTCGGCCTCCACGCTGCTGGCGCAGCTGGCGAGCGAGGCCGGTCTGCCGGCGGGCGTGCTCAACGTGGTCCACGGTGACAAGGTCGCCGTCGACGCGCTGCTCGCGCACCCCGACATCGCGGCCGTCTCCTTCGTGGGCTCGACCCCGATCGCCCGCCACATCCACACCACCGCCTCCGCCAACGGCAAGCGCGTACAGGCCCTGGGCGGCGCCAAGAACCACATGCTGGTGCTGCCGGACGCCGACCTGGACGCCGCCGCCGACGCCGCCGTCTCCGCCGCCTACGGCTCGGCCGGCGAGCGCTGCATGGCCATCTCCGCCGTCGTCGCCGTCGGCTCGATCGCCGACACCCTCGTGGACAAGATCCGCGAGCGCGCCGAGAAGATCAAGATCGGCCCCGGCAACGACCCGACCTCCGAGATGGGCCCGCTGATCACCGCGGCCCACCGCGACAAGGTCGCCTCCTACGTGAAGGGCGCGGCCGCGCAGGGCGCCGACGTGGTCCTGGACGGCACCGGCTACACGGTGGAGGGCAACGAGAACGGCCACTGGATCGGCCTCTCGCTCCTCGACAACGTCAAGACCGACTCGGACGCCTACCGCGACGAGATCTTCGGCCCGGTGCTGTGCGTGCTGCGCACCGAGACCTACGAGGAGGGCGTGGCGCTCATCAACGCCTCGCCGTTCGGCAACGGCACCGCCATCTTCACCCGCGACGGCGGCGCCGCCCGCCGCTTCCAGCTGGAGATCGAGGCGGGCATGGTCGGCGTCAACGTGCCGATCCCGGTGCCGGTGGGCTACCACTCCTTCGGTGGCTGGAAGGACTCGCTCTTCGGCGACCACCACATCTACGGCAACGACGGCATCCACTTCTACACCCGCGGCAAGGTCGTCACGACCCGCTGGCCCGACCCGTCGGACGCCCCGGCCGGCGTGGACCTCGGGTTCCCGCGCAACCACTGACCGGACGAACGGCCCGTACGGGCCCGCTCGGTACTGCTCGCCCCCCGCAACCCTCACCGCGGGGGGCGAGCCCGTTTCCGGACTCCGGGGCCTTACAGCAGCGACCAGACGTCGGCCTCGGCCGTCGTGGACCACACCGCGTCGCCGTGGCCGTAGTCCGGGACGACGGTGAAGCCGACCCGGTCGTTGCCGCCCGTCCGGATCAGCTGCGCGCCGCGCGAGTGGTCGCCGCGCCCCAGCTCGGTGTTGATCCACACGACTTCGGCGTCGATCCGGTCCCAGCCGATCTCGTACGTCTTCTCGTCTCCCGCCCAGATCGCGGCCAGGTCCCGCATCAGCGCGGTCGGGATCAGCCCGCTGCCGAGGGCGGACGTGGCCGCGTGCCAGGTGGCGAGCGGGGTGTGGGTCAGGGCGAACCGGTCCTCGGCCGGCGTCGCCCCGAAGACGTAGGAGCCCGCGCTGTGGCCCCGGGTGTAGATCCAGTTCGCCGGGCCGGGCAGTGCGGAGGTGCGGACCAGCACGAAATGGGCGAGCCCGGCGTTGGTGAAGCGCAGCGAGGGGTCCGGCGGCCAGGGGACCTGGGAGGGGGCGTCGGGGTCGGTGACGGCCCGGGCGATCAGCGCGGCCAGGCCCGGGTCCGCCGCGTACTCGCCCTGGGCGAGCCGGTCCTCGTACCCGTCGCGCATCGCGGCCGCCCGTACGGCCAGGTCGCCCTCGTACGGGCCGGTCGTGTCCAGGACCACCACGCGGGTCAGGCGCGGCGAGCGGTCGTGGGCGGCCGCGTCCAGGGCGAGGGCGGCTCCGGCGGAGTGCCCGGCGTACTGGTACGGCAGCCCGAGTGCGCCGTCCAGCGCGGCCACCACCCCGGCGAGGTCCCGCCGGTGCGCCGCGAGTCCCCGGTCGGGGCCGATGTCCGCCGCCGTCGCCGCGTCCTCGCGCGGGGTGACGCCGACGACGAGCAGGCCCTCGCGGCGCAGCCGGTGGGCGAGGTTCAGGTCGCCCGGGGTGAAGAAGTCGGCGCAGAAGTTCAGCCCGCCGCCCGGCAGGAGGTACGCGATCCCGCGCGGCGCCCGCCTGGTATCCGCCACCACGTCCACCGTGACCGGGGCCGGACCGCCGTCGTCGACCGGGAGGGTCAGCCGGATCCAGCCGTCGCCGGGGAGGTAGGCGGCGGTCCCCGTGCCCAGCGTCCGCTCGATGAGGGTCAGCAGCCCGACCCCGTACGCGCCCGTGGCCTGCGGCCGGTCCTCGGACCCTTGCCCGAGGGCCGGCCGGACGGGACCTTCTTCGCCGTGCTGTCGTTCCATTGGGCGGTGCCTCCCCCGTAGCGGTGATGGCCGAATGCCACCCCCTGGGGACACCCTCGCCCGTCAGCGGGCTTCAGCCAAGTCCGGGGCCGACTCGGTGTGTTCGGAAACTCCGCGGCGCCGCCGGCGCAGCACCAGGACGGTGATGCCGGCGCCCGCCAGCACCAGGAGCGCGCCCAGGGCGGGCCACGGCACGGCGATGAAGTCGGTGGCGGACTCGGAGACGAGGTCGGGATAGGCCGAGGCGCCGGCGGTGATCTCGACGGTGACCCAGTCCGACTGCGGAGCGTCCGCCCAGTCCTCGGTCAGCTCGATCCGCTGGCCGGGCAGCAGCACCAGCTTCAGCTCGCGGGCCGGCCGGTCCAGCACGCGGCGGCCGAACAGCCCCTCCGCGGACACCGTCACCTTGGGCTCGACGACCACGTTGCCCCGGTTGACCAGGGAGTACGTGATCTTGGCGCGGGCGTCCTTCACCCAGGGCAGCAGCGGCGCCGACCGGCTGACCTTCACGTCCTCCACGCTCAGCCCGGGCGTCACCGGCCCCGGCACCCGGAAGTAGAGCCGGGCGCCGACCTGGCGCTTCACCCCGACCTTGACCTTGCCCTCTTCCTGGATGCCCTCCACGGCCGTGTTGAGGGCGACGATCCCGCCCACGTGGTCACCGGGCGTCGCGTCAGCCGGGACCTTCACGGAGAACGGGAAGTCCTTGCGGCCCTTGGGCGGCACGGTCACCGTCGTCTTCGTCTCGGGCGGCAGGCTTATCCAGGTGCCGACGTCCTTGGGCTTCGTCTCGACCGGCAGCAGCGCGAAGGCGCCGCCCACCGGGGTGTTGACGGCGTCGGTGGCGAATATCTGGAACGTCAGCTCCTTGTCGGAGGAGTTCACGATCGTCGCGCTGTCGTTGACGGTGGTGCCGGCCTCGCCCTGGTGGAAGAAGTACGCGCGGTCGGTCATCGCCGCACCGGCGGGCGGGGTCGGGAAGACGCCCCAGGTGCCGTTGTCCGCGGCCGTCGCGGGGAGGGCCGGGAGCAGCAGGGCGGCGAGGCCGAGGAGCAGGCCGAGGAGGAGGGTGCGGGTGCGCATGGGCGGTTCTCCAGTCGGGCCGGACGGGGGGTGGGGGAGCGCGGGAGGGCGGGGCGTGGGGAGCGCGGAAGGGT
>NZ_JBSGXB010000113.1:0-21574 GCF_053609185.1 Streptomyces sp. NPDC054956
ACCCGCAGTTCGGGGATGAGCTGGACGTGGGTGCGGCCCCAACCCATGGACCGGTTGGTGCCTACGGTCAGCGCGCATCCGTCCTGGCACGGCGGGGAAGCGTGGATGAACGAGTACGCCGCGATCTCCCCGGACTCGATCAGCGCTGCGAGCACCGCGAGCGCGTCACCCTGCCGGAAGGCGAACGGGTACCGGGCCGATCGGTCCATGATGTCGACGCCGGTCACATCGAATCCGGCCCGGTGGTAGCCCATGGCGGCGCCACCGGCACAGCAGAACAGGTCCAGTAAGGCCGGGCGCTGGTGTGCTCGCAGGATGGGGCTGGTTTGGGTCATGCTGGTGGTCTCCTGTTTCTGCGAAGGGACTGGGGAAGCCGGGGCGGTCGGGTCTTGTGGTGAGAGGCGACCGCCCCGGGCACAGCTACAGGTCGGTGAGTGCGGCGGTGGGGATCTCGTAGACGTCGATCACGTCCTTCACGCCGTGCCAGCGGCCCGGCGTGTGGTGGATGTAGACCACGTGGAGCGGGATGCCGTCGCGGCCGGTGAACGCGTAGACGTTCACCGCGTCCACGTTCTGCGGGCTCTTGCGGGCGCTGCGGATGTGGGACAGGACCGAGATCACCGTGAGGCGTTCGGGCCGGTAACGGGCCCCGTCGACCTGGGTGTGGAGCGTGGGGTGCTGGCTCGTGCTGAGGGTGGGGCTGGTGCTCATAGAGGGCTCCTTCAGCTGTGGAAGTGGTTGCGCTTGATGACGGCCCTGCGGATGTTGACGACCGTCCCGCCCTTGCCGGTCCCGTGGTTGGTGCCGAGGACCTGGGTGGCGATGAAGCCGCCGAAGATGACGGCGGCCAGGATGATGAGCTGCTGGATCAGCGCGGCGACGGCGGCGATGAAGGTGGTCAGGAGCATCAGTCCGCCGCAGGCCGCGGCGAAGCCGATGCCGCCGAGGGCAATGTTGACGGCGAGCGGGTTGATGGCCGGCCGCTCCGCGACGGGCTCGGGGGCCTTCGTGGGGGCGATGGCGTAGCCGGTGATGATTCGGCCGTCCGGAAGCTGGATCGTCTGGACGTCCGGCATGGGGTGCGGCTGCTGGACGACCAGCGGCGCTGGGGCCACGGGGACCGGCCGGTGAACCTCTGCGGTCTCCCAACGGGCGAGGTCGTGGTGGTTCACGGGGTGCCTCCTAAAGGTCGGGTATCGCGTTGATGAGCGAGTTGATGACTTCGGTGACAGCGGGGGCGGCTCCGGTGGAGGCGAGGTAGAAGCCGAACATCACGGCGACGAAGGCGGAGCCGACGCCGAGGGTCTTGGAGCGCAGGAGGAGCGCGAGTAGAAGCCCGAAGAGGGCGACGAGGGTGATGGTGACGGCCAAAGGAAGGCCTCCTTGTTCGGGGATGGAGGAGGGGCTAGTTGCGGCGGTTGGCGCGGGCGTCTTCGCGGGCCTGTGCCTGCTCGCGGATGCGGTCGATCTCGTTCTCGATGCGCTTGCTGGACTTGCCGCGCTGCTGGCGGCGGACGGCCTTGACGGAGAGGTAGAGCACCTTGGCGAGTTCGCTGGGGCTGTGGGGGTCCTGGTCGGTGAGCGCGTACTTTTCGCGGGCCATGACGGTTACTCCCTTTGCGGGTTGGGGTTCAGCGGGTGCCGGCGCGGTGGATGCGGGCGGCGCGGTTGTGGAGGCGGCGGCCGACGCGGACGCGTATGCCGTGGCCCTGGCAGCGGCGGCAGACCTTGCCGCGCTTGGGTCGTCCCTTGCGGTCGAACCTGAGGATCTGGCCGACGCCGTCGCACTTGCGGCAGGTGCCGAACGGGGACAGCCAGCACTTGACGCCGTAACCAAGGGTGACGACGAGCAGGCAGGCGCTAGCGAGCAGGGCAAGGCTCATGAGGGCCCTCCGGGGCGAGTTTTCGGGGTTTTCGCAGGTGGGCCGCTAGACGCTAGCGACCTGATCAGATGCCATTTGGGTTGCTAGCGAGGTTGCTAGGTCTAGCGACATGGGTTGCTAGACCTAGCGGCCCTCCGGGCTAGTTCGCGACCCGCTCCCTGTCACGCTTGGTGATGGCGTCGATGATGTGCTGACGCTCGATGCCGCGCCGGTTGGCGCCCTTGCCGGTCTCGGTCTTGCCCCACACCTGGTCGGTCTTGATGCCGAACGGCTTGAGGACGGTGCCGAGCTGGTCGGCCTTCGCGCGGCCCTCCAGCTCCGCCCACGGGCCGTAGATACCAGGGTCGAGTTCGGCGAGGCGGTCGACGATGACCTCGGACCACACCTTGTCCTCAGAGCGACTGAGGACGGTGGCGATGTCGTCCAGGATTGCGTCCGCGCTGCGGGCCGCGGGGACCTCGCCGATCGCGTCGCCGGTGAGAGTGCCTTCCTCCTCCCGCAGTGCGCGGGCGCGGGTGAGGATGCTGTCGGCGTCGCGGCCGTCGGCGAGGTAGGTGCGCACGATGCCGGAGTCGTCGCTCATGCCCTTGAGGAGGCCTACGCCCTTGTGGGACTTCAGGAGGCGGGAGGCGTCCAGGCCTTCGCTGTAGGAACCGGCGCCGAGGACGACGTCGGAGACCTGCCAGGAGCCGACCCGCAGGGAGAACCGGGCCTGGTGCTGGTCACGCAGGACCGAGGGGCATGCCTGGTCGTCGGGCTTCTGGGTGGAGTTCATGACCGACACCCCGACGGCCGGCGCGACCCGGGCGAGGTAGACCAGCAGGTCAAGGATGGTCCTGCCGTGGACGGGGTGCTGCAGGTACTCCTGCACCTCGTCCAGGACCACGAGGGTAAGGGGCATGTTGAGCTTCTTGTCCCGGGAGAGTTCCGGGGTGAGCTTGCCCTCCGGGCAGATGTGCAGGGGCAGTTCCGAGAGCCGGTGGTAGCGGTCCTCGACGTCCGCCTTGAGCTCCATCAGGGCGTTGATGAGGTGCTCTACGGGGTCGAAGCCGTTGCGGGGCACGATGCCGAACCCGATCCGGTGGGCAACCTTGGAGAAGCTGCGCCAGTCCGGGGAGGCCTTCCCGTCGAACAAGATGATCCGCACGTACGGATCCAGCGCAGCGGCAAGGACGATGGAGCGGGCGGAGAACGTCTTGCCCTGCCTCGGTACGGCGCCGACCAGCAGGGACAGCCAGAGCATCGTGGCCATGACCGGGTTACCGCGCTCGTCCACGCCCCAGGGGAACGGCTTCCAGAAGTCCACCCGAGTGGCACCCAGCAGTGGGGTACGGCCGGCGGGGACGGCGAGCGGGTCGCGGTCAGCGATCCACATCGAAACCCGGCGGGCGCTGGTCTCGTCGCGGTCCAAGAAGAGCTGGGTGGGCGAGATGTCGATGCCCGAGGCGAGCGGCACGTGCTTCTTCAGCGCGTCCTCGAACGTCTTGCCGTAGGGCAGGTCCACCACGACCCGCCAGCCGTCGCCGTCCCGGCCGATCGGGCGGGGGAAGGCGATGCCCTGGTCCTTGACAGTCAGGCCGGCCGCAGCGAAGGCGCGGGTGATGATGTCGGAGGAAAGGCGGCGCTTGCGGAAGGTGACCTTTGCCCGGTCGATGAGCGGCTTGTCCGCCGGGGCTCCGACCAAGCCGAGCGTGGTGGTCAGCGCGGCAATGGACAGCGTGAGCATCCAGGACGGGGCCATGACGTAGACGGTCAGGGCGGCGGCCAGGCCGACGAACCCGGCGACCGCCGCAACGATGCCGCGAAGGCGTACCCGGTCGTTGCGCTGCCTGGACAGGCTCAGGTACTCGCCTGCGTCCTCGGCGCGGACGGCCGCGAGCCGGAGGTTCTTGCCCTCGGCGTCGAAGACCCAGCGGCCGGCCGCAGCCGACCAGCGCCAGGCCCCGCGCGGGGCGTAGGCCACGATCTTCGGCGTGTAGACCAGCGGAAGGCGGAGCGCGTGGTAGCCGACCAGCGTGGAGTAGTGGCGTACGGCCCAGCGGCGTACTGCCGCGCGCTGGTCGGGGAGCTTCACCCAGTCCGGCAGGACCGGCTGACGGGTCTTGTCGTGGGCCTGCATCCACTCTGCCACCGACGGCGGGTAGACCGTCCGGGGCGGGTCGACCGGAGCACCGTCGGCGACGTCTGTGGACTCGTCGTCGGTGTCGGGGAGTTCGGCCTGCCACTCACCGGGCCGGACCTCCCCCACGCCGGGGGCGTCAGGTCCGGGGGTCTTCTTGGGGAAGGGCATCACCTTGGCCGTGTGCTCTTCCGGGCCTTCGGCGTGCGGGAACGGGTTGATCTCGGTCACGACGGTTCGACTCCTTCGGGGTAAGCGCAGGGGATGCACATGCCGAGCTGGGCGGGGATGACGTATCCGGCATCGCGCCGGCATTCGGGGCAGGTGCGGCGGGCGGTGTTGGCCTTGGCCAGCGCGGCCGTCTTGGCCGGAGTCATCGGACGTACGGGCTTGGCCCGGTCGACGCGGTACAGGAATGCGGTCAGCGGGCCGCGCCTGAACCGCGGGCGCAGGACCTGACCGGCGATGTCCTGGCCGCCGGGACGAAGCCCGAGGGTGCGGAGCTGGCGGCGGGTGGCGAGTCCGTCCGGGGCCAGGCGCCACGGGAAGGTGGGGATGCCGTGTACGGCTCCGGTCGGGTCGAAGCATCGGGCGAGCGTCAGGCTCATCCGGCCACCGCCCCGACCACGGCCGCCGCGGTGCGTTCGGCCTTGAGTGCGTCGCGCAGGGTGCGGCCGTTGGCCGACGAAGTACGGACCGCCTTACGGATCGCCTCCGCCGTCAGCTCGACGTCCGGCCACCCGGCGGTAACCGACCGAGCCTCACTGAGGAGTTGATCCGGGGTCCTGGTCGGTCGGGGCGTACGGGCCGACTCCGGCACCCGACCAGTCGCACGACGCGGAGCGTGCTGCACAGCAGCGACGGCCATGGCCGGGGCCGACTGCGACAGCCCGACCGGCACGAGGTCAGCCGACTCAATGGCGGGCAGTTCGGCCACCGCAGCCGGGGCTGCGGCGGTCGACTCGTGCAGGTCAGACCCCAACCGATTTACGGTGGCCTGATCTGATTCATCCTGATCTGCGATCCGGGCCGGTCGGTGATGCAAGACCTTCGCAACGAGGTCTGATCCGAAGAAGATGGACCCGACCGGGAGCGAGGTCGCCAGCAGCACGAGGACCCAGTTAGCAGGGTCCCAGTCGGCCAACTGCACCCGACCACCGCCGTGCAACTCGGGAACCAGTCCGTGCACGTAGTTGAGAACCAGCGAGGCGACCGTGTACCCAGCCAGCACCCGCAGCGCGAACGTCTTGTCCTTGCCGGTGAGAACGAGGGTGGCGACCAAGGCCAGGGCCATCAGGCCGTCGACCACGAACGGGTAGAGCAGGGCGGCCGTGCCATCCGCGCCGACCGTCCGCGCCACGTCCCGCTGAGCGTTCCAGGAAACCCGGAAGGCCATCGCGACCACACCGACGAGAGCGGCGACCAGCAAGCCTTTGGCGGTGCGGTTCATGCCGCACCGCCAATCGCGCGGCGGTGCCGGACCCAGCCGAGATGCTGGACGCACCAGCCAGCCCCGGCGGCTGCCAGCAGCCAGGCTTCGTGCAGCGCGACGGCGCCCGGTACAGCCACCAGCACCGCCAGCGAACCAGCCCAGATCAGGTACTGATCCAGGGACCGCCGAAGGCTCGCGCTCATGCCGCGGCCCCCTTACGGGAGCGGGTCCGACGGCGGGCCGCCGGCCGGATGAGCGGGACGACGTTGAACAGCTCCGGGGCGTTGGCCTCGATCACCCGGGCGGCGACCCGGCTCACGTCGTCCGGCAGGTCCGGGTTGTCGGCGAGGATGTCGCGGGCCGCGTCCAGACGGGCCGCGCGCTCCTCGGCACTCTCACCCTCCACACCGAGCCACAGCTCCAGCGGAGTGCCCAGGGCCAGCTCGATGAACTCGTTGACGCTGACGGCCTCCTGGCCGCCGATGTACGTACGCATGGTCCTTGCTCCTGAAGTCGAAGGGACAGGCCCGGGGCGGTCGTGGTCTTGTGGTGAGAGGCGACCGCCCCAGAAGCGGAAGGGATTCAGACGGTGGCAATCAGCAGCGCGGCGACCAGCAGCCACAGGTGATGGAAGGCCTGGTCCAGCGCGTAGGCGCCGGTCCCCAGGTGGGCGGCCGGGCTGCCGGTCGCGGTGACCGGGGCGGCGGGGTGGGCGGCGGTGCCCAGGCTGTAGAAGCCCTCCAGGCCACAGGCCTTGGCCAGACGGGCCAGGGTCGAGCGGCGGTCCGCCCACCAGTGCGTCACCGCGTCCACGCCGAGACCGGCCGCCAGGCCGGCGGCCGTCAGGGGCAGGTCGAGCAGCAGCGCGACCGGCAGCAGGACGACCAGCTTCGTCACGGTGAGGGTGAAGACGTGCCGGGCGTCGGCAAGGCGGCCGGTCCAACCGGGCTTGCCCTTGTCGACGGACTGGCGGGAGGTCTGAACCCAGTGGTCACCCACGCTGTGAGCGACGTACAGGGCGGCGAAAACAGCAGCGAACGTTGCAGCGGGCACGAAGACTCCAGACCAGAGATGTCGAAGGGGACCGAGCAGATACGGGCCGGGCGTTCGGGCGAGTCAGTCGTCCTCGCCGAACTCCTCGGGGTTCAGGTGGCGGTCCAGGTCGTAGTGCAGGCTGTCGGCCGCCTTGGTGATCCACTCACCGAGGAACGCGATCCGCCGGTACTGGGCCAGCCGCAGCTCCTCGGTCAGCACCGGGGCGGCCAGCTCGTCCGCGATACCGGACAGGTCCAGAAGGATCCGGCCCAGTGCGTCAGCGGACACGGTGCTCGGGTCGGGGAGGTCCTCCCCGTCACGGATGCTCATGGGTACTCCCACGTCAGAAGGGATGGAGCAGAATCCGGCTCCCCTCAACCCCGCCCGTACGACGCGAAGAGCGCCGGACGGACGGAGGAGGCAACCGGCCGCAACACGAAAGCCGCGGACGTCGAACGCGCGGACCTTGGCCGCGCAGGCCGCCTTTTAACCGGAGGCGGCTACCTCACCCTGTTCAGTTCTCAAGCAACGGACGCTTCCTTCGAGCCCGTTTCACGGGGCCCTCCGGGCGCTTCGTGAGGAACATATATTACGTGTTCCTCATCATGCAGAGAAGGATTCGCTCCGTCAAGCCCTTCGACTTTTTGGGGTTCTGCGAGTCCCTCGCTCGTTCTGCTTACAGATTGGCTTCAGCGGCGAAGACGATCGACCCCGCACATGTACGACTTGTGGACGACTTCGCTACGGTGAAGTCGCACCAAGTCGTCCCAGGGGGGGGGAGCACACGGCATGGCCAACGAACGACTCCGCGGCGCGATCATCGAGAGCGGCCTAACGCTCGATCAAGTTGGAGCGCGATTGGGGGTGTCGGCGAAGACTGTCGAGCGCTGGATCGGGGATCCGAAGCGCAAGCCCTACCGCCGTTTCCAGTACGCCACCGCCTCACTCCTCCAGTGCGAGGTGTCCTACCTGTGGCCAGAGGAACGGACATCTGCCGAGGTCACAGAGGCAGGTAACGCCGAGCTGATCAAGCTGTACCCGCATCGCTCCGTCGTACCGAACCGGTTGTGGCCCCAGCTCTACGCAAAGGCGAAGTCGCACTTCGATGTACTCGTCTACTCGGGCTTCTGGCTCACCGAAGACCCCGCGTTCCACCAGGTGGTGAAGGAGAAGTCAGCGGCCGGCGTCTCTGTCCGCTTCATGCTCGGCGACCCTGAAAGCCCGGCCGTCGCGGTGCGTGGCGCCGACGAGGGGATCGGCCCCGCCATGGCCAGCAAGGTTCGGAACGCGCTCGTCAACTACGGCCCACTCTTTGGGCTCCCTGGGGTCGAGTTCAGGCTCCATGCCACCACCCTCTACAACTCGATCTACCGGGCTGATGACGAGATGCTGGCCAACGGACACCTGTACGGGGTCGGTGCGTACATGGCCCCGGTCCTGCACATTCAGCGGGTGCCAGGGGGCGAACTGTTCGATGCGTACGCTGAGAGCATCGAACGGGTCTGGGAAACGGCCAGGCCCATCGCATCACCCGCCGACTGCGGAGGTCCGCACGCATGAGCCGAATCGACTACTTCCGCGACCCCAACGCGCCGGCGGCCAACTCCGTGGTGCCCTCGGTGACAGCGGTCGTCCGTGACGACGCCGGACGGCTGCTCGTCATCCACAAGACCGACAACGACCTGTGGGCGCTCCCCGGGGGCGGCCACGACATCGGCGAGAGCATCGGCGACACGGTCGTGCGGGAGGTGGAGGAGGAAACGGGGATCACAGTCGAGATCGACGGCATCGTGGGGCTCTACACCGACCCTCAGCACGTGCTTGCGTACGACGACGGCGAGGTCCGGCAGCAGTTCTCGATCTGCTTCCGCGCCCACCCGACCGGCGGTTCACTGCGGACCAGCAGCGAATCGAAAGAGGTCCGCTGGATGGACCCGGCGGACCTCGACGACCTGGACATTCACCCGTCCATGCGGCTGCGCATTCAGCACGGCCTGGACGAGTCGCGGCAGGCGCCTTACATCGGCTGATCCCCGGCAGCCGCCTTGGCCATGCGGGTCTCAACCCGTTCTGCGGCGGCATGGATTTCTGGTGCCGCCCGCTGGATGAAGCGGCCGACGATCGTGTCTGGCCCGTACCGCTCCACGATCTCTGCCAGCCGTCGCGCCGGCGTGGTGTGCAGTCCGTCCGGCGTCGTCGTCATGTCGCAGAACAGCAGCGCGTCCACGAGGTCCGGACGCTCCAGCTCGAATTCGCTCTCCAGCTCCTGCCGAAGCCCTCGCTCCTCGGCCTCCAGGAGCGCGCAGGAGTGATGCGCCACGAGGCGAACAACCCGGTCGTCCACGCCCTCCTGGTCCCGGAGGAACCGGGCCCCGTCCAGCGGGTGGAACCCGGTCGTGGCCAGACTCGGCGAGTAACCGATGTCGTGGAGCACCGCGGCTGCTTCCAGCAGCTCCGCGTCGGCGTTGAGGATCGGCCCCAGGGAGCGGGCGCGCTCGGCTACCCCGAGCGAGTGCACCCAGCGGCGCGGCAGCGGATCGGACAGCAGCGATTCGGAGAGCGAGTACGCCCACGTGGTCAGTCCCATGACGGCCAAGGCTACGGCCGACCTGTGCGGGCGGGGAGGGCGCGAACCGTGCGCCCCTTGCCGTGGACAGTGTTGAGCAAGCCTGTTCCCTCCATCTGGGCAATGGCGCGGCGCACGGCCGTACGCGAGACCTCGAAGCGCTCACAGAGCTTGGCCTCGGAAGGGTAGGCGTCACCGACCGCAAGCGAATCCGCTGTGATCACGTCCGTCATCCGCTCCACGAGGGATCGGCGGTCGCCACCCCGCGACACACTCCAACCCTTGCCGGGCGCGGACTGAACCACACCCTCAGCCTCGAGCACCTTCAGCGCGCGACGGATCGTGTTGCGGGCGACTCCATGCGTACTGACGAGCTCAGCCTCCGACGGCAGCGCGTCAACGATCTCGCCCCCTTCGATCCCCTTACGCAATGCCTCCGAAATAGCCAGGTAGGTTCCGCGTGGACTTGCCTCCGACACGTGGGCTCCTCTCGCTCTCTCCGTTGCTCGCTGCCAAGGGTGCCACGGGGCCCGGCACCTGACCGGGGGGTGTTCCGGCCCCGCTTCTCGTTGTCCTGGTCTTTGTCCAGTACGCCGTCGTGCACCACCGTTCACCGGCGGCCAGGTCCCCCGGCTCACACGGCCCGCGTACTCCCCTGAACGCCCCTGAACGGCCAAGCGGACAGTTGGAAAGCGTGTTGGGGGCAACCCCTCACGAGTTCGAATCTCGTATCCTCCGCCATTGCTCTCACCGGGCAATAAGTCGAAGAGCCCCGCTGCTTGCAGCGGGGCTCTTCGCGTTCCGCGGCTAGGGGCCGCTCCGGGCGTCCATCAGCGGGGCGCGGGACGGGTCGATGTTCTGGTTGTGCCGGAACACGTTGTCCGGGTCGTAGATCCGTTTGATCCGCACCAGCTCCCGGTACTTCGCCTCGCCGTAGGACGCGAGGACGCGGTCCCGGCCCTCGTTCCCGAGGAAGTTCACGTACACCCCGACCTGGTGGGGCTCGACCGCGTGGAAGAAGTCGCGCACCCACGCCGTCTCCCGGTCGGTCACCGGCTCCTCGGCCGGCCAGGCCCCGTCGATGATGACGGCGTGGCCCGCCGTGCGGTGGGGGTAGGCGGTGGCGTCCTCGGGCACCCCGGCGATCGCGCCGCCGAGGTGGAAGACCAGCGTGTACGAGCGCGGGGAGCCGACCCGGGCCGTGTGCTCGACCAGTACGTCGATCAGGTCGTCGTCGAGCGTCGCCACCTCGCAGGACTTCCAGTAGTAGTGCCAGCCGTGCGGCGCCACCGCGTCCAGCTGCGCCTGGTGCTCCGGGTAGGGCCGCACCGCGGTCAGGTCGGCCAGCGGATGCCCGTACGCCCGCAGCGGGGCGAGTACGGCGGCTCCCGCTTCCGGCGGGCCGCACCAGCAGGAGTTGATCACGCACACCAGCCGGCCGTGGATCTCCTCCGGCAGGGCCGGCAGCGCGGGAGCCTTGCGCAGGCCGACGATCGTGGTCAGCTCGTCGGGAACGTCCGCGATCCAGTCCCGGTAGTGGCGCAGCAGGCCGGGTGCGTCCTCCAGGGCCCACAGCACCGGACCGCCGAGCACCCCGCTGACGGGGTGGAGCCGGTAGCGGAAGGCGGTCACCGCGCCGAAGTTGCCACCGCCGCCGCGCAGCGCCCACAGCAGTTCCGGCCGGTCCCGGGTGGTGATCAGCTCTCCGTCCGCGGTCACCAGCTCGGCGTGGAGCAGGTTGTCCACGGCCAGTCCGTGGGCCCGCATCAGCCAGCCGAGCCCGCCTCCGAGGGTCAGGCCGGCGATGCCGGTGTGGGTGACGATCCCGCCCGTGGTCGCCAGGCCGAACCGGTGCGTGGCCCGGTCCAGCTCGCCCCACAGGACCCCGCCCGCCGCCGTCGCCGTCCGGGTGCGCGGGTCTGCCTCCACGGTGCGCATCCCGCTCAGGTCGGCGACCAGCCCGCCGTCGCACACGGCGTTGCCGCCGACGCCGTGCCCGCCGCCGCGCACCGACAGCGACAGCCCGCGGCCGCGCGCGTACCGGACCACCGCCTGGACGTCGGCCGCGGCGCCGCAGCGGGCGATCGCCGCGGGCCGCCGGTCGATCGCGCCGTTCCACAGCGCCCGCGCCTCGTCGTACTCCGTGTCGTGGGGCGTGATGAGCCGCCCCGCGAAACCTGGGATCTCCCACATGACCATCGGCCTCCGCCCGGCCCCCCTCGCCTGCGCTCGCCCCCGCACCTCCACCGTCGCCGCTCCGGCGTGCCCGCGGGAAGTCCAGGATCTGGACCGGGGCGCGGCGCCGGGCGCACACTGGGATGCGTGCACGGCTATGGGCAGTACTGCCCGATCGCCCGTGCGTCCGAGGTGTTCGCCGAGCGCTGGACACCGGTGATCGTGCGGAACCTCGCGCTGGGCTGCGAGACGTTCAGCGACATCCTGCGCGGGGCGCCGGGCCTGTCCCGCACCCTGCTCGCCGCCCGGCTGCGCGAGCTCCAGCGGCACGGGCTGGTCAGCCGCGACCAGGGACCGGGGCACTCCGTCCACTACCGCCTGACCGAGGCCGGCGGGGGCCTGTGGGAGGTGTGCCTGGCGCTCGGCGCGTGGGGTGCCCGGTGGCTGGAACTGGCGCCCGAGCACCTCGATCCGTACCCGGTGCTGTGGTCGATGTGCCGCAATGCCGACCGCGCCGCGCTCCCGGGCCGGCGCGCCGTGGTCCGCCTGGACTTCCCCGCGCTCGGGCCCCCGAACCGGTTCTGGCTGCTGTACGAGCGCGGTGGCGCCGAGGTGTGCGTGCACAGCCCGGGCGGGGACGAGGACCTGGTCGTCGTCGCCGATCCGGCCGCGTTCGTCCGGTGGCACATGGGCTGGACGACCTGGGGTCAGGAGGTACGGGCCGGGCTCATCTCGGTGACCGGTCCCCGCGAGCTGGCCAGTGCCTTCCTCTCCCTGCACCCGCCCAGCCGGTTCGCCCCCGTACGGCCCGAGCCCCGCGTGCTCGCGTCCGCCACGCCGGTCCCCGGCCGGCCGGCGCCCTAGGAACCCGAGCGGTCAGGCGGTGGGGATGGACAGGGCCGCGCGGAGTTCGTCGGTCACCAGGCGGGCCGCCACGTCCTCGGGGCCGCCGGTCAGCCGGTTGCAGGTGAGGGCGAAGGCCAGGCCGTGCTCGGGGTCGGCGAAGGCGATGCTGCCGCCGGAGCCGTTCATGCCGAACGCGGTGCGCCGGCCGCCCGCCTCCGGCAGGCCGAGGAAGTAGCCCAGGCCCTTGGCCACCGGGTTGCCGAACATCCGGTCCTCGGCGTCGGTGGCCACCGCCGAGATCCGGGCCGTCCCCTCCGGCGGGAGCAGCCGTACGCCGTCGACCTCGCCGATCAGGGCGGCGTACATCCGCGCGGCCGCCCGCGCCGTCATGGTGCCGTTCGACGGGACGTCGGCGCGCAGGAAGCCGGGGCGGTTGGCGAGCTCGGCGGTGGGCCACACGTCCCGGTTCGGCACGGCGCGGAAGAAGGGCCAGGTGTCCGGGAGGGTGGCCAGCATCGCCGCCCAGTTGCCCTCCACCAGCGTCACCAGCCGGGGCGCGGCCTCCTCGGGGACGCCGAAGAAGAGGGAGCCGGCGATGCCCAGCGGCCCGGCGACGTCCTCGCGCAGGACCTGGGAGAGCGTCCTGCCGGTGGCCCGGCGCACGGTCTCCCCGAGGATCCAGCCGAAGGTCCAGGCGTGGTAGCCGGTGGCCGTGCCCGGCTCCCACAGGGGCTCCTGGCCCGCGATGACGGCGCACATGGCGTCCCAGTCGCAGAGGTCGCCGGCCGTGATGTCCACGGGCAGCTGGGGCACTCCGGCGGAGTGGGTGAGGGCGTGCCGCACGGTGGCGCGCTCCTTGCCGCGGGCGGCGAACTCCGGCCAGTAGTGCGCGATCGGGGTGTCGTAGCCGATCAGTCCGCGCTCGGCGAGGACGTTGACCACGGTCGCGGTGACGCCCTTGCCGGTGGAGAAGGAGTGGAACAGGGTGTCCCCGTCCACGGGGCGGCCCGAGCGGGGGTCGGCGGTGCCGCTCCACGCGTCGACGACCTGCCGGCCGTCCAGGTAGGCGGCGACCTGCATCCCGGTCTCCCGGCCGGACTCCACGAGCTGGTCGATGGTCTTCTGCACACGTGCCTGCACATCGGTCATGACGGTTTCCCCTCGTCAGCTATCCTGAACACCGCTCAACCCGAACAGTGTTCAAGCTAACTTGAGCAGTGTTCGGGTGTCAACGTCTTCTGCTGCGATGGGGGCCCTTGTGCCGGTACGACGACCCGACGTGATCGACGCGGCCATGACCCTGCTCGACGAAGCGGGCCTGGACGAGCTGTCCACCCGCAAGCTCGCCGAGCGGCTCGGGGTGAAGGTCGGCGCGCTCTACTGGCACGTCAAGAACAAGGACGAGCTGCTGCGCGAACTGGCCGACCGGATCGTCGGCGAGGCCCTGACCGGGCCGGTACCCGAGGGCCGCGACGAGGATGGCGACGAGGGCGGCGAGGGCGGCGCCGGGGGTGCGGACACCGCGGAGCGGCTGACGGCCGCGGCCGTCGCCCTGCGCCGGGCGATGCTCGCCCACCGCGACGGCGCCCGCCTCGTCGCCGGGTACGCCGTACCCGGACGGCACGCCCTCGCCCTCGCCGACCGGCTCATCGGCATCGCGCGCGACGCGGGGGTCCCGCTGCCGCTCGCCGCCCACGCCTGCGACGCGCTCCTCAGCTACACCACCGGATTCGTCCTGCAGGAGCAGCAGCAGCCGGCCGCCGAGGACGGTCCCGGCGCGGCCCCCGACGTCTCGGGCCTCCCCCACCTGGCCCAACTGCTGGCCGACGGCGTTCCGGACCGGGAGACGTCCTTCGGCTCCGGCCTGGGCCTGATCACCGCCGGGCTGGCCTCGCGGGGCGGAGCCGGCTCCTGAGCCGCGCCTCACTGATCCCGCCGGGCCGGACGCCGGCCGGACATGCGGGGTGACATACCGCCACATACCGTTCTCTGAAGTGGCCGTAGCCGGCCGGCGGGAAGCGGGTGGGTGCGGGTGGCGTGGACGAACTGGCTCAGGACGGAGATCTTCCGGCCCTACCCCGAGCTGCTGATCTTCCTGACCATCGCCGTGGGCTTCCTGCTCGGCCGCCTCCGCTACAAGTCGATCGCCCTCGGCGCCGTCACCGGCTGCCTCGTCGCCGGGCTGGTCATCGGCTCCCAGGCGAAGGTGGAGATCGACGGGCCGATCAAGTCCGTCTTCTTCCTCATGTTCCTGTTCGCCCTCGGCTACGACGTCGGCCCGCAGTTCTTCCGCGCCCTGCGCAAGGACGGCCTCCCCCAGGTCGTCCTCGCCGTCATCGTCTGCGTCACCGGCCTCGCCACCGCCTGGGCCTTCGCCTCCCTCGCCGGATACGGGCCCGGCCTCTCCGCCGGTCTGCTCGGCGGCGGGCTCACCCAGTCCGCCGTCATCGGCGTCGGCGCCGACGCCATCTCGCACCTGCCAGGCGTCGATCCCGGCGAGGCCCGGGACCAGGCGCACCTGATCGCCGTCGCCTACGCGGTCACGTACCCCCTCGGTACGGTCCTGCCCGCGCTGCTCCTCGCCGGCGTGCTGCCCCGCCTCCTGCGCAGGGACCTCGCGGCCGAGAGCGCCGTACTCGCCGCCGACCTGGAGGCCTCCGAGAACGACCCGGACGCCGGGGAGGGCTACTACAAGCACGTGCTGCGCGCCTACGAGGTCGACGTGGCGGCCTTCGCCGGGCGCACCATCGGCGACTTCGAGGCCGAGCAGAAGGCCGCGGGCCGGCGCGTCTACATCACCCGGCTGCGCCGGGCCGGGGAGATCCTGGAGCACACCCCGGACACCCGGATCGAGCTCGGCGACGTACTGGCCGTCAGCGCGGTCCGCGGGGACCTCGTCGCGTACGACGCGCGCACGCACATCGGGATGGAGACGGACGACTTCGAACTCCTCGCCTACCGCACGGAATCCCTGCACGTGGTCATCACCGACCGGAACGGCAACGGGCCGGGCGGGCCGGGTGGCGGCGGGCAGGGGCGGAGCGGGCGCACCATCCGCACCCTGCGCCACGAGGAGTTCATGCCGGGCGTCTTCGTCGAGGAGCACTGGCGGGCCGGCTCCGATCTGCGGGTCCGGCTCGACAACACCGTGGAGCGCGGGGACACCCTCGTGCTCACCGGGCCCCGCAAGCGCGTGGAGGCGGCCGCGGAGCGGCTGGGCAAACCGGTGCCGACCAGCTTCGCGACGGACATGGTGTGGATCGCGCTCGGGCTGTTCCTCGGCGGCTGCCTGGGCATCCCCGCCCTGCACGCGGCGGGCGCCCCGCTGTCCCTGTCGACCTCCACCGGCGCGCTGCTGATGGGCCTGGTCTTCGGCTGGATCCGCAGCAAGTACCCGACGTACGGGAACCTGCCGTCGGCGGCGCAGTGGCTGATGGGCACGCTCGGGCTGTGCGTGTTCGTCACGGTCGTCGGCCTCAACGCCGGCCCGAGCTTCGTCCCCGGCCTGCGCGAGGCGGGCTGGCCGCTGCTGGTCTGGGGCGCGGCCGTCACGACCGTGCCCCTGCTCGCCGGATTCGCGTACGGGCACTTCGTGCAGCGGCTGCCCCTGCCGATCCTGCTCGGCGCCCTCGCCGGGGCCCAGACCACGACGGCCGCCCTCGGCGCGCTCACGGAGCGCGCCCGCAGCCAGATCCCGGCCCTGGGCACGACGGTCCCGTACGCCCTGGGCAACATCCTGCTGACGATGTGGGGTTCGGTGATCGTCCTCCTGCGCCGCTGAGGGCTGCCCGCCTGATCCGAAGGACCCGGCCTAGCCGTGGGGGATCAGGGCCGCGGGGCTGCGGGCGTAGTGGGCCACCGCGTGGTCCGTGGGACCCATGCCGTGCAGGGGGCGGTGACGGCGGCGGCCGACGACCAGGAGGTCGGTCGCCGCAGACTCGTCGACCAGGACGTGCTGGGCGTCGCCCGGGCGGACGACGCACTCGGTCGCCACCGCGGGGTGGTTCGCGGAGGCCGCGGCCACCGTCGCTTCGAGGGCCTCCTGCGAAGAGCCCGTGGCCTGCGTGGACCCGGTGGGCACCGCGTGCACCGCGCGCAGGGGCAGCCCGTGCGCCGCGGCCCACGCGAACCCGAAGTCCAGTACGGCTCCGTGGTCGCCCGCGGGGTCCACCCCGACGACGACCCCGCGCCCGCGCGGCGTGCGCTCGGCCGGCTCGCGGACCAGGACGACGGGGACCTCGGCGCGCCCCGCCACGTGCAGGGCGGTGGAGCCGAGCAGCGGGACCACGTGGTGGTTGCGGCCGCTCGCGCCGAGGACGATCAGCCCGGCGTTCGCCCGGGCGGCCGCGCGCGGGATCTCGTTGCCGGGTCCGCCCTCGGCGGTGGCCGTCTCGACGGCGAGCCCCCGGTAGGTGGAGCGGAGTTCCTCGGCGAGCGCCGACAGGACGGACACGACCGCGAGCTCGCTCTCGCCGAGCACGGGCTGGAACTCGGGGGAGATCGGCTGGATCCTCGGCCAGGCCTGGCCGACGTGCAGCAGCCGGAGCTCGGCCCCCGCCGACCAGGCCTCACGGGCCGCCCAGCGGGCGGCCGCCAGGCTTCGGAAGGACCCGTCGAACCCGACGAGGAAGGGGAGGACAGGCGGGACGGACATCGGCGGCACCCTTCTTCACACATGCCGCGGCCATTTCCTGGTCGCTCCTACGACGCTACGCCCCTCGCTTCTTTTATCCGCTTTTGACGTCTTCGCGAACTTCACCGAGGGGCTTCCGCCGCCGCCCCGGGGAGGCGGCGGCACTAGGCTGCGCACGTGCCGTCGTACTCCATCGGGCAGGCCGCCGGCCTGCTGCGCGTAAGTCCCGAGACCGTCCGCCGCTGGGCCGACGGGGGGCGGCTGCCCGCGCGCCGTGCCGCCGACGGGGTGCGGACCGTGGACGGGGTCGACCTGGCCGCCTTCGCCAAGGAGCGGGCCGCTGGGCTGCATCCGGTGCCCGAGGCTCCCGCCGCCACCTCCGTGCGCAACTCCTTCGCCGGGATCGTCACCGCCGTCCGCCTGGACGAGGTCGCGGCGCAGGTCGAGATCCAGTCGGGCCCGCACCGCGTCGTCTCCGTGGTGACCCGGGAGTCCGTCGAGGAGCTCGGGATCGCGGTGGGGGTCACGGTGACGGCCCGGGTGAAGTCCACGGACGTCCACATCGACCTGTCGTTCTGAGCGGGCGCCACCGGACCCGCCCAGCGACCGGGTCGGCCTGGCCGCAGCGCAGCGCCGCGTACAGGTCCAGTTTGTGGTCCAGGCGCGACAGGTCGCGGCCGGTCAGCGCCTCCACCCGCTCGATCCGGTAGTGGACGGTGTTCACGTGCAGGTGCAGGGCCTCCGCCGTGCGCGTCCACGAGCAGTTGTTGGCGAGGAACACCTCCAGCGTCTGCGCAGCATCCCGTCCCCGAGCGCCCCCAGCGTCCGCGAACCGAACACCCCGCCCACCTCCGGCGGCACCCCCGCCAGCAGCTCCGCCAGGGTGTCCAGCTGTTCGACCCCGCGGACCGGAACCTCCCCGTCGGCCGCCGGGTCCGCGCAGGCCCGGAGCAGCGGACACAGCTCGCGCAGCCTTCCGGTCGGGACCGGTGGGACCGGTATCCCGCGGGCTCAGGCGGTCGCGAGGCTGATCTCGGTGGCCTTGACCAGAGCCTTCACCGCGGAGCCCTCGGCGAGGCCGAGGTCCTTGACGGCGTCGGCGGTGATGGCGGCCGTGATCTCCTGCCCGCCGTCCAGGCGGACCTTGACCGTCGCCATGGCCTCACCGGTGGTGACGGCGGTGACGGTGCCGGCGATCTGATTGCGGATGCTCATGGTCATGACTGGTTCGACCTCTTACGTAGACGCTTCGTACGGACCGGGGGCTCGAAAAGAAATTTCCGGGTTCCTGTCACACCTGCCGGGCGGCGCGGGTCAATGCGGTGAAAGCAAAAAACACCGACCTCACCGACTGCCGAGGAGCCCCTCATGAACATCGCCGCCACCATCGTCGCCATCGTCGCCGCCGCCATGACCGGCTTCTCGGGCTACTCGCTCCTGACCCGCGCCTCGTGGGTCGTCGAGGCCATGGAGGAGTACAAGGTCCCCAAGGCCATGTGGACCCCGCTCGGCGCGTTGAAGGCCGCCGGAGCCCTGGGCCTGCTGGTCGGCCTCTTCGTCCCGTTCATCGGCATCGCGGCCGGCATCGGCCTGGTGCTCTACTACACCGGCGCCGTGATCACCGTGATCCGTGCCCGCTCGTACAAGCACATCCCCTTCCCGGTGATCTACATGGCTCCGGTCGTCGCGGCCTTCGCCCTCGGCTTCGGCTTCGCGGCCTAGTGCGCGCCCCCGTCCACACCCCCGATCGGGCAGGGCCTCCGGAAGACGCCGGAGCCCTGCCCGTCGGGCGTGTCCGGACCCGCTACGTGAACTTCGGCATCTCGCCGACCGTCTTCGACATGTCGATCACCGCGAACGCCGCGCCCTGGGGGTCCGTCACCGCCGCGAAGCGGCCGAACGGGCTGTCCATCGGGCCGAAGTGGAGCTTGCCGCCATGGGCCTGGGTCTTCGCGACCGCCTCGTCGCAGTCCGGGACGCCGAAGTAGACCTGGACGTACGACGGGATCTCCGGCGGGAACTCGTCCCCCATCTTCATCCGGCCCAGCACCGGGTTCTCCGGGCCGCCCACGCTGAAGACCTTGAAGTCCATCCCGGCCATCTCCGGGTCGTCACCGGCCTCCATCTGCTGGGCCCCGTACGGGAAGACCTTCGGCAGGAACCCGTCCGCCTTGTCTGGCTCCCGCGTGAAGACCTCCGCCCACGCGTACGCCCCGCTCTCGCCGATCTTCTCGAAGCCCTTGTGCTCGCCCGGCTGCCAGACGCCGAAGACCGCGCCGCTCGGCTCCTTGGCGATCGCCATCGTGCCGAAGGCGCCGACCTGCATCGGCTCCATCAGCACCTCGCCACCGGCCGACTTGATCTTCTCGGCGGTGGCCGCCGCGTCGGGCGAGGCGAAGTACAGACACCATTGCGAAGCCCCCTCCGCGCCCGGCATCGGGGGCACGACGGCGGCCACGGCCTTGCCGTCCGAGTAGGCCTGCGTGTAGTTGCCGTACTCGCTGCTGGCCTCACCGAACGTCCAGCCCAGCACATCGGCGTAGAAGGACTTGGCGCCCTCCACGTCGGAGAACATCGCGTCCACCCAGCAGGGTGCGCCTTCCGGGAACTCAGCCATGATCGATCGACTCCTGTGTCGCCGTATCTGTCGTTTCTCACGCTAGGCGCGGGGTCTGACAACCGCGCGGGGAGCGCCACCGCGCGGGACCCTGGAGGCATGGACAAGGAAGACAGGAACGCCGAGGGCGCCGCCGTCGCCATCCGGCTCGCCCAGCAGCCCGACGCCGACGAGCTGCTCGGCCGCAGCCCGCTCGCCGCGCTCGTCGGGATGCTGCTGGACCAGCAGGTGCCGATGGAGTGGGCGTTCTCGGGCCCGTACACGATCGCCACCCGGCTGGGCTCGGACGACCTCGACGCGCACGCGATCGCCGCCTACGACCCGGAGGCCTTCGCCGCGCTGCTCTCCGAGAAGCCGGCCGTGCACCGCTACCCGGGATCCATGGCGAAGCGGGTGCAGCAGCTGTGCGCGTACCTCGTCGAGCACTACGGAGGGGACGCGGCGACGGTGTGGGCCGACGTGGCGACGGGCGCCGAACTGCTCGGGCGGCTCAAGGCACTGCCCGGGTTCGGGGAGCAGAAGGCGCAGATCTTCCTGGCGCTGCTGGGCAAGCGGTTCGGGGTGCGGCCGAAGGGCTGGCGGGAGGCGGCCGGAGGCTACGGGCCGGCCAACGTGTACCGGTCGGCGGCCGACATCACCGGTCCCGAGTCACTGGCCAAGGTGCGGGCGCACAAGCAGGAGGCGAAGGCGGCCGCGAAGGCGGCCAAGGGGACGGCGTGACACCGCCCCTCGGGGCGCCAACAGGGCTCCAGGCAAACGGAATTACACGTTCGGGCGAGCGTCCCGGGCATTGTCGGACCCGCGGCCTAAGATCGTGATCATGACTGAGAACCTGACGCGCGCGACCACGGCCGAGACCATCTCCGACGGCCCCGGCAGCCTCATCACGCTGCTCACCGACACCCCCGAGCTCACCTGCAACACGGCGATCTTCGAGGTCGGGGCGGCCGGCGCGCCGGTTCACTTCCACACCAAGGCGACCGAGTTCTTCCACGTCACGGAAGGCCGGCTCGACGTCCTCGTGGGCGACGAGATACACACCCTGGCCAAGGGCGACTTCCTCGCGGTGCCGCCCGGTGTGAAGCACGCCTTCGCCCCGGCGGCGGACAGCACCGCCGAGGTCTTCGTCGGCTTCACCCCGGGCATGGCCCGCTTCGACTACTACCGGCTGCTCGGCCGGGTCCGGGCCGGCGAGGCCACGGTGCAGGACATCATCGACAGCCAGCCCGTGTACGACAACCACTACGCGGAGAGCGAGGCCTGGGCCGGCCGCCTGAAGCGCAGCGCCGAAGCGTAGATCTCGTCGGCGTCGAGCCTGCGCAGCTCCTCCGCGATGAGCTCGGCGCTGCTGCGGATCTTCAGGGCCACCTTGCGGTCGGGGCTGCCCGGCAGCAGCAGGGTGGCCAGCACCCCGTCCGGGCGGTCGACCCGTATCTCGCCGCCCGTGGTCTCCAGCCGGACGCTGGTGATGACCGGGCCCTCGGTGGCCACCCGCGCCACGGGCACGCCGAGCCGGTCCTCCAGCCAGCGGGCCAGCAGCTCGGCGCTCGCGTTGCCGGGCTCGCTCTCCACGGCCGCGCCCGTCACCGGGAGCGGCTTCTGGTCCAGGGCGGCGGCGAGCAGGGACCGCCAGGGCGTGAGGCGGGTCCAGGCCAGGTCGGTGTCACCGGGCGCGTAGGCCCCGGCGCGCACGTCGAGCGCCCCGACCGGGTCGGCGGCCGCCTCGGCGTCCGTGATGCGCCGCTGTGCGAGGGCCCCCAGCGGGTCCCGCGCCGGTGCGTCCGGGGCGTCGGCCGGCCACCAGGCCACCACCGGGGCGTCCGGCACCAGCAGCGGGAGCACCACGGAGCCCGCGTGCTCGGTGAGCGACCCGTGCAGGCGCAGCAGGACGATCTCCCCGGACCCGGCGTCGGAGCCCACGCGCAGCTCGGCGTCGAGCCGGTTCTGCCGCAGCCGGTGCGAGCCGCGCGCGGTCCGCTTGATCACCGCGATGATCCGGCAGGGGTGCTCGCGCGAGGCCTCGGAGGCGGCCCGGACGGCGTCGTACGCGTTCTCCTCGTCGGTGGCGACGAGGAGGTTGAGCACGAGCCCCATGGTCGGGCTCCCGATGGCCCGTCGCGCGTCGAGCAGGGCCAGGTTGACCTTGCTTGAGGTCGTATCGGTGAGTTCGGTCCGCATGCTCCGAGTCTCGCAGCCCGTGGGCGTCCGCCGGTACGGATTGGCCCGTCCCCTGCCCGCCCTTCCACCGTTCCCCGGGCGGAGCCCGGA
>NZ_JBSGXB010000114.1:0-21535 GCF_053609185.1 Streptomyces sp. NPDC054956
GGTCGGCCTCGGTGGTGGCTGCCGCGAGCGGCTCCGCCTCCGGGGTTGCCTCGGCGGCCTGTTCGGCCTCCGGCGCGACGGCGGGGGCCTCGTCCTGCGCCTGCGGTGCGACGACGTCCGCCTCGGCGGCGACGGCCACGAGCGGTTCCGCCTCCGGCGCGGTGGCGGCGTCGGCCTCGTCCTGCGCCTGCGGCGCGGCAGCGTCCGCCTCGGCGGCCGGGTCGGCCTCCGGTGCGGTCACAGCGGCCTCGGCGACGACCTCGGCCTCGGCCTCGGCGGACGGGGTCGGCTCCGCCGGGGGAGTCGGCGGGATGGGGCCCGAAGGGGAGCGGCGGGCTTCCGGGACCGTGGGGTCCGGGGTGTGGGCCGGTGCGGGGGCCGTGAGGACGGTGCCCGGTTCGCGGTCGCGCGGAGCGGACTGCGGCGGCACCGTGGGGTTGTCGAAGGACGCCGCGACGAGTTCCGCCGCCGCGTCCAGTGGGGTGCGTTCGGTCTGACTCGGGAGGGCCGCCGAAGGGGTGTCGGACGACTCCGTAACCGGTTCCGAAGTCCGTCCGAACACCTTGCGCAACAAGCTCCGAATACCCATGGGCCAGGCCTTTCGCATGAGTGCGTGCGTCATTTGTCCGTGAGGCGCGGTAGATCCCTGCCCAGAGTGGACACGTAAGGTTATCGGCCCCTTGGCTGGATCTTCGGCAGGGGCACCTTAGGGGCACCACTTCGTGGCGCCCGCCGCTCCAGCACACTCCCTCCGCACCCGAACTCCCGCCCCGACGTGCCGGATTCACCGGGCGTTCATCCGCGCGCCGCCGCATCGGCGCAACCCGCGCCTACCGTCACCGACGGATTGTTCCGACATGTTGTCGGGGACCGTGCATCAACGGAGGACACTCGTGCGCAAGCTCCTGCCCCTGATCGGCAACTCGCATGGGGGCGGCCGTTCCGCCCTCACCTGCCGCTACCGCTGCGGCGACGCCTGCTTCCACGAGGTGCCGAACACCAGCGACAACGAGTACGCCGGGGACGTCATAGCCCGCGCCTACTCGCGCCGCGCGATGCTCCGCTCCGCCGCCGTCGTCACGGTCGCCTCTGCCGCCGGTACCGCCCTCACCCTGAGCGGCAACGGCTCCTCCGCCACCGCCGACCCCGCCGCCGACGCCCTGAGCGCGGCCCGCGGCAAGGGCGGCGTCGACGGTGCCCGCGGCCTGCGCTTCAAGCCCGTCGCGCCGAACACCGCCGACCAGGTCACGATCCCCGAGGGCCACGAGCAGAACGTGGTCATCCGCTGGGGCGACCCGATCGTCAAGGGTGCCCCCGCCTTCGACGCCGACAAGCAGACCGCCGCCGCCCAGGCCGGTCAGTTCGGCTACAACAACGACTTCCTGAGCCTCCTCCCGCTCGACGACGACGATGACGACCGTCAGCTGCTCGTGGCCAACCACGAGTACACGGACGAGAACCTCATGTTCAAGGCGTACGACCCGGCCAACCCGACCCGCGAGCAGGTCGAGATCGCCTGGGCCGCGCACGGCCTCGGCGTCGTCGTGGTCCAGGAGGACCGCCGCAGCGGCAAGCTGACCGCGGTCAGCCGCCACCGCCTCAACCGCCGCCTCACCGCGACCAGCGAGTTCAAGCTGACCGGCCCGGCCGCCGGCTCCGCCCTGGTCAAGACCTCGGTCGACGCCACCGGCACCAAGGTGCTCGGCACGCTGAACAACTGCTCCGGCGGCACCACCCCGTGGGGCACCACCCTCCACGGCGAGGAGAACTTCAACCAGTACTTCGGCAACGCCGGCCAGGTCACCGACCCGACCGCGGCCGCCCGCCTGAAGCGCTACGGCGTGACCGCCGGCGCCACCGAGCGCAAGTGGGAGCGGTTCGACAAGCGCTTCGACGTCGCGCAGGAGCCCAACGAGTCGCACCGCTTCGGCTGGGTCGTCGAGCTGGACCCGTACGACCCGCACTTCACCCCGCGCAAGCGCACCGCGCTCGGCCGCTTCAAGCACGAGGCCGCGCAGCCCCGCCTGACCGAGGACGGCCGTCCCGTCGTCTACATGGGCGACGACGAGCGCTTCGACTACTTCTACAAGTTCGTCTCCTCGAAGCGGATGAAGAAGGGCGACTCGCGCGCCGCGCACGAGCACAACCTCACGCTGCTCGACGAGGGCACCCTCTACGTCGCCAAGCTCACCGGCGACTCCCAGGCCGCCGAGATCGACGGCACGGGCAAGCTGCCCGCCGACGGCGAGTTCGACGGTTCCGGCGTGTGGATCAAGCTCCTCACCTCGTCCCCCTCGGGCAACGTCTCGCACGTCCAGGGCATGACCGCCGAAGAGGTGGCCGTCTTCACGCGCCTGGCGGCCGACAAGGCCGGCGCGACCAAGATGGACCGTCCCGAGGACGTCGAGCCGTCCCCGCGCACCGGCCGCGTCTACATCGCGCTGACCAACAACACCGACCGCGGCAAGCCGGGCAAGGCGGAGGGCGCGACCGAGGCCAACCCGCGCAACCAGAACAAGCACGGGCAGATCCTCGAGCTCGCCGAGAACTTCGACGACGCGGCCGGTGACGGCTTCGCCTGGCGCCTCTTCCTGGTCGCGGGCGACCCGAACGACCCGTCGACCTACTTCGCGGGCTTCCCGAAGGACAAGGTCAGCCCGATCTCCTGCCCGGACAACGTGGCCTTCGACCCGCACGGCAACCTGTGGATCTCCACGGACGGCAACCAGCTCGGCTCCCACGACGGCCTGTTCGGCGTCGCGACGGCCGGTGAGCGCCGCGGTGAGCTGAAGCAGTTCCTGACGGTTCCGCGCGGTGCCGAGACCTGCGGCCCGATCATCCAGGACAAGCGCGTCCTGGTGGCCGTCCAGCACCCGGGCGAGATCGACGGCGCGTCCGTCGAGAAGCCGCAGTCGGTGTGGCCCGACGGTCCGGGCAAGATCGTCCGCCCGGCGGTCGTGTCCGTGTGGCGCAAGGACGGCAAGAACATCGGCGTTTGATCCGATGAGGGATGGTTCGTGCTGAGTTGAGTCGGCGGGGCGGTCGGTGTTTCACGTGACACACCGACCAGCGCAGACCGCCCCGTTCGGCTTGCCTCAACTTCCGCTCGTCAGACGGCCCACGGGCAGTCGGAGGGTGGTCACCGCGCCCCCGTCGGGGGCGTTGGAGAAGCCGAGCGCGATCTCCAGTACCGCCGCCTGTCCGGCCACGATCGTCAGGCCCAGTCCGTGGCCGCGACCGCGTCCGGGGTCTCCGGTACGGAAGCGCTGCGGGCCCTTCTCGATCAGCTCGGCGGGGTAGCCCGGCCCGTGGTCGCGGACGGTCACCACCGGGCCCTCGACGCTCACTTCCAGCGGCGGCCGCCCGTGCTTGTCGGCGTTGACCAGCAGGTTGGTCAGGATCCGGTCCAGGCGGCGCCGGTCGGTGAGCACCACCGCGTCCCGCAGGATCCGTACCGAGACGGTCAGCCGGGTACCGGCGACGGCCCGTTCCACCGCCCGGCCGAGCTCCACCCGGGCCAGATCGGCCTGTTCGACGCCCGAGTCCAGCCGGGAGATCTCCAGCAGGTCCTCGGTGAGCAGGTGCAGGGCCTTCAGCCGGTCGTTGATCATCTCCTTGGGCCGGCCCTCGGGGAGCAGTGCGGCCGCCGCGAGAGAGCCCGTCAGCGGGGTCCGCAGTTCGTGCGCCACGTCCGCGGTGAAGCGCTTCTCCGCCTCCAGTCGGGCCTGCAGCGAGGCCGCCATCGAGTCCAGGGCCTGCGCGACGTCCCGTACCTCGTCGCGGGAGCCGGGCCGGTCCTCCGCGTCGGCCGGGAAGCCGACGCGGGCGTCGAGGTCCCCGGCGCTGATCCGGCGGGCCACGGCGGCGGTGGTGGCCAGCCGGCGGCTGATCCGGCCCGCGAGGAAGACACCGGCGAGGGCCACCACCCCGGCGGCCAGCAGCGCGGACACCAGGATCGCGGTGTCGATCTCCCGCAGCCGCGTACGGGTGCTGTCGTACGGGATCCAGACCGCGAGGGCCTTGCCGTCGGCGGGTCCGGCGGCCCACATGACGGGTTTGCCGTCGTGGTCGCCGACCATGCTGCCGGTCAGTCCGCGCGCGACCAGCTCGCGCAGCGGCCGCGGGAGCCGCGGCGGGTCCAGGGCGGTGTTCCCGCCGCCGAGCGCGGTGCCGTACTCGTACTGGGCCAGGGCGTAGTTCAGCTCGCGGTCCACGTCCTTGCGGACCTCCCCGACGAGCTGCCGGGCGACCACGTTGTGCACGAGGATCCCGAGCGCCGCCGCGACCGCGCAGCACACGGCCGTGGTGGTCATGGCGATCTTCCACCGCAGACTGCTCGTCCTGCGCATCGCGGCCCGCCCTCAGCCCGTGCTCGTACTGGTGCTCGCGGCCGGTTCCGGGCAGGGGCCGGGGCCGTCGTTCGGGCCGGGGCAGTCGTCGAGGGTGAGCTGCGACAGGTTCATGATCCCCGCCTCCGGGTCCCACACGTAGTCGGAGACGGAGGTCTTCTTCGGGTTCGAGGTGGGCTCGCGCACCGCCAGGTGCTCGGCGGCGACCTCCACGCCCTCCAGTACCCCGCGGCGGGACAGGATGCGGGCGATCGTCCCGTCGTCCTGGACGGTGTAGACGCGCAGTTCGCTGAGCCGGCCGTCGATGTCCAGGGCGGTGATCAGCTCGTCCCTGCCGTTGCCCGTCACGTCGGCGAGCACGGCGGGCCGCACGGGGCAGTCGGGGCCGCCGTCCACAGCCTGTGTACAGAGCGCGAGCCGCTGGATCGCCCGCGGGTCGACGAGGCGGCCGGTGCCGCCGTCGGCGGCGGTGGCGGAGGTGATGTCGGCCCGTACGACGTCCAGCGCGTTCACGCCCCGCATGGACAGCCCGTCGACCTTGCCGAGGCCCGGCACCACGGCGGCCGTGCCGGGCTTCTGGCCCGGGCCGGGGGGTTCGGGGCGGATGTCCTTCCACAGGCTGCGGGGGGCGTGCACGGTGCCGAGGTCGCCGTCGTTGCGGAGGCCCTCCACGTCGGCGCACCCCGCGATGGCCGCCAGGGCGGCCGTGAGCAGGATGCAGTGGCCGCGGCCGCGACGGTTGAAGGGCCTCATGCCCTGATGCTCCCCCGCCCCGCCCGGGACGGCCCGGGGCGCTGGGCCGTTGGGGGGTACGCGGGGCCGCTGCCGTCTGCGGCGCCGCCGCACGGGGGCCGGCCCCCGGACCCCCGCGCCTCAAACGCCGGCGGGGCTGATTTTTGGCTGGCGTCGGCCCTCACCTGCACGCCGAGGGGCTGGATCTATCGGGTCGGGTCCGCGATGGCTCGGGCTGCCGACAGTTCCTGGCGGACCGGGGCCAGGACCGAGGTTTCGTCGACCTCCGGGGGTGTCGGGGGGCGGAGTTGTGCCGGGGTGCTGGCTCTGCGGACGCCTCGGGCCAGGCCGCGGAGGTCCTCGGCGATGGCCTCGACCTCCTCGGGGCCCGGCGGCTGCGCGCCGTGGTTGACCCGGACCCGGGCGGCCGTCGTCGCGTCGACGATCCGTTCCACCGCGACGACCAGCGGCCACCACGCCGCCGCCCGTTCCCCGGTCGGCGGCGGCTCGGTCAGCGCCCGCTGGAACTCGCTGCGCACGCCCGACAGGTCGCGGTAGATGCGGCGGCGGGCCTGGAGGCGGGTGGTGCGGGCCGCCCGGAGGCCCGCCTCCGTGTCCGCGGCGGAGAACGCCCGCTCCACATAGCTCGCCGCGTCGTCCACCGCGTCGGCCAGCCGGTCCCCGATCCGGGTGTGCCAGCTCTCCGGCCACAGGAGGTAGCCCGCGACGAGGGTGATGGCGCAGCCGATCAGGCTGTCCAGGAGCCGGGGCCGGATCAGGTCGAAGCCCTGGTGGTTGAGCAGGTCCGAGAGGAGCAGGATGACCGGGGTGATCGCCGCGGTCTGGAAGGCGTACCCCTTGACCGAGAACGCGGGGATGAGCGCGGCCAGGACCACCATCACCGGTACGTCCCACCAGCCGCGCGGCACCTCGGACAGCACGGCCGCCGCGATGACCAGCCCCGCGGCGGTGCCCAGCGCGCGCAGCACGGCCCGGGAGAAGACCGATCCGAAGTCGGGCTTGAGGACGAAGGTGACCGTCAGCGCGACCCAGTAGGAGCGCTCGATCTCCACCACCGACACCAGCGCCTGCGCCAGCCCGATGCACAGCGCGAGCCGCAGCCCGTACCGCCACGAGGCCTCGGAGAACATCATGTCGCGCACCGCCCGGCGGGCCCGGACCCGCAGCGCGGCGGGCCGGCCGAGCCGGTCGTCGACGTTGTACGGGTCCGGCTCGGCCAGCAGCACGATGGTCGCGGCGTGCCGCAGGGCCGCGTCGATGGCCCGCTCGGACTGACCGTCCGGCGGGGGCAGGTCCAGTACGGGCGTTCCCGTGCGGCCCTCCTCGACGGCGGCGGCCAGCTCCCGTACGGCCGCCGGGATCTCGGGGGCCAGCGGCTTGCGCCGCAGGTGCGCGGCGGGCGCGGCCTCGACCAGCGGGATCAGCACGTTGAGCTGCGCCAGCATCCGTACGAGCGAGGGGCTGCGCCCGTGCACCCGGGCCCGCCGGCCCAGCACCAGGTCGTAGGCCTGGTTCAGGGCCTGGGTGACCTGCTGGCGCCGCTCCTCGTACGCGGGCCCGGGCCCGCCCGCGGCCTCCAGGGTGTCGGCCAGCGCCCGGTAGGTGGCGGCGACGGCGGCCCGCTCGGGCTGCCGGCCCCGCAGCGGCCAGCCCAGCAGGGTCAGTACGAGGACGAACAGCCCGCCCGCGCTCAGCAGCAGCGGCGCCGTCCACCAGGGCCGGGGCATGGGCAGACCGGCGCCGACCACGGCGTTGAGCAGGAGCAGCAGTCCGGAGACGGAGGCGACGGTGCCGATGGAGGAGATCATCCCGGAGACCAGGGCGATCAGGGTGAGCACGGCGACGGCGAGCCAGCCGTGCCCGAAGACCAGGGTGCCGAGCGCGACGCCGACGGCGCCGAACAGCTGCGGCACGGCGATGTTCAGGATGCGCATCCGGTAGGCGTCGGCGGTGTCGCCGATGACCCCGGACAGGGCGCCCATCGAGACGAGCGCGCCGTACTCGGGCTCGTCGACGGCGAAGCCGACGGCCAGCGGAACGGCCAGGGCGATTCCCGCGCGCAGTACGGCGGCCCAGGGGATCGGCGCGGAACTCGGCCGCAGCCCCTTCAGCAGCCAGGCGGGCGGTGCCAGCGGGTGGGGTCGTCCCGGCGTGTGCCGGGCCCGCCCGGACGATATGTCTTCCGTGCGTTCGCTGCTCATTCCCGCTTCCGTGCCGCCGCTCGCGAATCGGTTCTTCCGGGGTGTGTCGCCCGGAGCGCTCACCAGGTCGTTCTCTGGGGTGTTCTGCGGATTTGCTCGCCAATGTCTCCCTTCCGAGCTTATGGGGTGCGGCGCAGTCGGCCCGCCAGCCAGGCGGCCAGTGCCGCGGCGAGTCCGACGGCCAGCACCACCCAGGCGGTGGTGCGCAGGAAAGCGGTGAGCGCGTCGTACACGGCCTCGGCGGCCGCCCGGTCGATGTCGGCCGGGAGATCGTCGAGGGTGAGGCGGCGACACAGGGCCACGGCCGCCCACAGCAGGACGGCACCGGCCGCGAGTCCGAGTCCGGTCGCCACCACGGCCCGGCGGCGCCGGATGGCGACGGTGATGGCCGTCGCGGCCAGCAGCACGGTCAGCAGGGGGAGCCAGACCCCGGCGATCTGGAGCATGCGGAAGCCCTTCCGGAGCGCGCCGAGGTTGTCGTACTCCATGACCTTGACCGACAGGTGGGTCACCGGGATGCGGTCGGCGAGCGGCACCCCGTTCTCCACCAGAACGCCTTTGACCTGGGCGATGACGGGCGCGAGATCGATGCTGACGGCGTTTCCGTGACCGGTGGTGAGCGCCTCGAAGAACGCGCCGTGGGCGGCGCGGTTGGCCGCGTCCCAGGCGGTGCGGTAGGCGGGGGTCCCGACGAAGGAGCGCAGGGCCTCGGCGAGCAGGGCGTCGACCCCGCCCTGGAAGGGGCCCGCGTCGATCTGCCCGGAGATGGCTCGGCCGGCCTGGGTGACGACGACGTTCTGCACGGCGGGATTCGAGGCGAGCGGGGACATGGCGGCGGTGTACCGGTCGGCACTGCCGAGCTCGTGATCGGCCCAGTACGCGACGGCGCTCGCGGGCACCAGCAGGGCCACGAGCGCGATGAGTACCGCCGAGAGGAAGGTCCGCACGTCACCAGGGAAAGGCGGCCGGACGCCCGGCGCGAGCGGGGGTACTGCGGGCGGGTGGTGCGCGGGCGGCGCGTGCCGGGCTTGCGGGCGGCTTCCGGCTCGCCCGCCCGCTCCAGGAACCCCCGCCGAGTGATCCAGTTGCCGGTCGGGGGCGGCGGGTGTGCCCTGGATGATGGGAGAGAGGAGCCCGTCATGGCACATGCGGCACCCACCGCCCCCCGGCGACACCGGCACACGGCGGCCGACACGACCCACCTGAGCAGGTCGGCCCTCACCCGCCCCCTGCTCATGGGCCTCGTCTACGGCGTCTACGCCGCCTTCATGAAGCGCCAGATGGGGCCCGTCGACGCGGGCAACGTCTTCTACGGGATCCTGTGCGGCGCGATCTTCGCCGCCTGCCTGTTCGCCCTGGCCCGCATCGGCCCCCGGCTGAGGCGCGAGGCGCACGCGGCGGTGTACGCGATCTTCGCGGGCGTCTCGTTCGGCTACCTGTACAGCCTCGCCGACGAGAGCGTCCTGAAGTCCAGCGGCCTCGGCCTGGCCGTCGGCGCGGGCGTCGGAATCGCGGCGTTCTACCGGTACTACGTACGCGAGGACTAGTACCCGTCCTTCGTGTTCGGCCCGGACGGTACTTTCGGCGGGCCGAATGCGGACGAAAGACTGAAGTGGGTGGACACCCCGCCGGCCGACACTGGTAGTGGCGCCGGTTCCCGTGCTCCGTGGTCGAACCTCACGTGACCACTCTCCGTTGCCGAGAGCGCGGGAACCGGTGCCTCCTCATGTCCTCATGCGGTACGTCTTCAGGCGGTCGGCTGCTCGGCCTTGACCTCCGCGGCCGGCACTTCGGCGGCCGGGACGGGTTCGGGTTCGGTCCGGCGGGCCGGAGGGGCCGGCGGGGCCGGCGGGGTCTGCGGGGAGAAGCGGGCGGCCTCGGCGCGGAGCATGGCGTTCAGGGCCAGGTACGGGTCGAAGGGCATGGCGGAACCTCACGGTGCTCGGGGGTGTGGGGAACGCGCGTGCGGGGCGCGCGGCTACTGCTGCTGCGCGGATCTGGATCTCGGTCCGCTCAGCAGCGCAGGACCACACTCCGGAGCACCCACGGGGACGAAGCCGTCGCGGTCGTGTCCGCCGGGCGCGGGCCCACCGCCTCGAAGCCGGGGTGTTTCACGTGGAACACCGGGCGCCGCAGGGCCCGTACGCCGGGGAACCCGCGCACGGTCACCCGTACCGCCTGGCGCACTTCGGGGTCACCGGCCGGATCGGCCGGTGCCTCGGTGGGCTCGGCGGGCGCCGTGGGGGAGGGCCGGGCGCCGGCGGCCGTCGCGGGGGACGGCCCGGACTGTCCGGCGCCGAACACGCACAGCAGCACGACGCAGAGCACCGTCAGGGGCACCCTCAGGGCCCTGCCCAGTGCCGTCCGCGCACGCCGCGTCCCGCTCATGCGAAGGGTGTGCCCCGACACGCGGGCCGCCCACCCGCCCGGTCGGGTTCGTCCCCCGACCGGGGGACGAAGTCACCCCCCTCGGCTGTCAGGTGGCCGAGGGGGGTGACGGTTCCGGGGCCGCCCGCCCGGTCAGCGGGGTGCGCGGCGCTGGCCGGTCAGCCGGGCGAGGACCGCCGTCTCGCCGCTGACCAGCCGCAGTTGGGCCTTGCCGGACTGGGTGTCGCGTTCGGAGACCCCGGTGGGGGAGACCCGGTACACGGTGAACACGGCGGTACGCCGGTCCGCGCGGGGAACCTCGACCGTCTGCCCGCGCCGGAGTTCGGCGAGGCGGAGGAAGTCCCCGGAGACGACGGCGGTGCCGACCGAGCCCGGGGCGGGGCCGGTGGAGTCCCACACGGCCCCGTCCGTACGGTCGGGGCCTACGGCGTGTGCGCCGCGGCGGGCCGGGGCACTGCCGTGAGCGGGTGTTCCGCCGACGGCCGGCCCGCCGACAGGCCCGCCGCCAGGCCGGGCGTCCGTTTCGCCGGCCGGTGTGCCGCCCGTCAGCGGGACGTCCACCTGGAGGCTGCGGATGACCAGGCGCAGCGGCAGCGCGTGGGGCAGCGGCGTGACGCCCGCCCGTGCGGGGCGACGGGCACCCTTCCCGGTGGTGTGCCCGCCGGAGTTCTCCAGTTGCCGGGCCAGCCGGCGCGGGCCGGACAGTCCCAGCACGCGTGAGGGCAGGGCGTCACCGGCGGTCGGGGCGCCCGGCCGGCCTCCTTCGGTGGTGCGCAACACCCCTAGGCCGGTGAGCAGCAGAGCCGCCGTCAGCACGCCGACGACCCACTTGGCGCGGGGCATGGGAATCCCTTCTGGTCCGGCTCGGGCGGCCGGTTCCTGAGAGCAGTGGACCCTTCGGCGGCCCTCGGCACCGTGCGTAACACGAGGGGCTGACGGCGCGTCACTGCCTCTTCTCCGTCGGGACGGTGCGTCTTCGCAGCTCGCGGCCGGTGGGCCGGGGCGGACGGGGTTGTGGGCGACGTGCGCCCGAACGGGTGAGAACGTCAAGTGCGGGACTCGGGCGTGTCGGGTCCGCGGCACGTTCTGCCACATGCGAAAACCTGTCAAGCGGGACGATATGACGGGCCGTCGGCGTGAGTTGCGGGGGTGGGCGGGGCGCCTTGTCCTTGGATCATGAACGATCCGTACGCATATGCCTTGGCCATGGGACCCCATTACTTTCCGAACCGGTCGACCGAGCGCGTTCCCGGATCCGGCGGCGGAGGTGGTGACGTCGGGGGCGCCGGTTTCGCCGGCGCTGCGCCGCCGCCCAGGAAGCGCTCCGAGGCGGCCTCGCGCAGCGCGTCCGCCAGGCCGTCCACCACGCGCCGCTCGCGCCACGGCCGTTCCGCCGCGCTCACACCCGCTCCGGCACCCGGACGGGCGGCAGGGCGGGCGCCGCAGCCCGGATGAGGTAGCGGGCGCCGATGGGCGGGAGGTCCAGCTCGGTGGTGGCCGCCGCCGGCTGGAGCGCCGAGAGGCGCCGCAGGATCCGTAGGGCCGGCTCGGGGCCGACGGCCCGGGCCAGGTCGGCCGCCTCGGCCGGGTGCGCGTGCACCCAGCCGATGTGGCGCAGCCCGGACCAGCCGGGTTGCTCGGCGGCGTCGGCCAGGGCGCGGCCGGCGGCGGCGAGCGGCAGCAGGTTGACGGCCGTGCGGGCCGTGGGGACCAGGGGGACCGCGGGGCCGGTGGAACCCGGGGGCGACGGCCGGGTGGCCTCGGCCACCGCGGTCCGCGTGAACGCGGACCGCGGCAGCTCCGGATGGTCGGCGAGGTCGCTCACGGTCGGGGCGAGGCAGTGCACCCCGGCCGGGAAGCGGCCCCGTACGGCCGCCGCGGCGACCGTACGCCCGGCCGTACCCGCGTCCCCGACGGTGACCAGGTGGAACGCCGTACGGCGCCCGCTCGCGGTGGCGAGGGGCAGCAGGGCGACCGCGGTGGCGGCAGGCTGCTCCACGCACCAGACGGCGTCGAAGGGACGGCCCGCCGGGGCGGACGGGGTGTCCGGGGCGCCGACCCGGACACCGGCGGCCAGCACGTCGGCGGCCCGGCGGGCGTCGAGACGGGCCGCGAGGAGGTCGACGTACTCGGGATACAGCCCGATCAGCGTGAGCTGCCGGGCCAGCAGGCGCCTGCTCTGCCGTACGTCGGTGGCGGTGAGCAGGGTCAGGTGGTGGCCGCGGCCCAGGAGTTCGGCGGCGAGTCGGATGCCGGTGGGGCTGGCGGCACCGGCGAGGGCGATGTGCACGGCGGGCTCGTTTCGGAGGAGGTGGGGCGCGTGCTCCTACGCGGTGGCGGCAGTGACGGTGGTGACCCGGGCGGGCTGAGCGGCCTGTGCGGCCTGTGCGGCCTGTGCGGCGGCCGGGACCGGGGGCAGTGGTTCGGTCACGGTGACCTCGCCCGGGATCGCGACCCGTACGAGGAAGGCTCCGCGCTCGGGACCCGCGCCGATCACCGAGAAGCAGACGGTGTCGTCCGCGCCGACCAGGCCGTTCACGAGGTCCGTGTAGAACAGCACGGGCGTCGCGGAGGTGACCAGGTTGCCGAGCTCGCGGGCGTGGGCCGGGGCCTTGAACGTGTCCAGCCCGGCGAGCTGGTGGTAGTCCTCGACCAGGGCCGGCCCGGCCTGGTGGGTGTAGATGCGCCGGACCTCGTCCACGAACCCGGGGCGGTGCGCGTCCATCGTCTCCTGGTTCAGCATCATGCCCCGGGAGTAATAGCGGGCCAGTTCGGGGCCGTTGAGACCGAATGCGGAGAGTTCGGCGGATCCGGGGAAACCGGGCGGGTGGGCGGCGCCGCCGCCGGGGTAATGGATGAGGGGATCGCTGAATCCGGGCTCGCCCCCGAAATCGAGGGAATCGCGCGAATAGAAACCGAGTCCGTCGAATTCCTCGTCCCGCTCGAATACGAGCGCGGTGGCGGCGTCGGAGAACAGCGCGCCGGAGCACCAGAGGGTGTGCGCGAAGGGATGCTCGCCGTCCGCGCCGCTGTACTGGGAAATGATGCCGTTCTCGTCGATCCCGATCGGGCTGGCGGCGTTGTACGAGATCACGAGCGCGCGCCGGGCGCCGGTCCGGGCCAGGTGCGCGGCGACGCGGGAGAGCCCGCCGCAGCCGGCGCCGAGCTGGAAGGGCGGCACGCTGTCGGGGATGCGCAGGCGTCGCAGCAGGTTGAAGGCGTCCTGGTCGAGCATGATCTCGTACGGGGTGCACGTGGCGACGAAGACGGCGTCGATGTCCTCGGGCTCGGCGCGGGCGGAGCGCAGGGCCTGGCGGGCGACGTCGAGGACGGTGTCGAGCGCCCCGAACCGCTCGCGGTCCCAGCTCTTGGAGGTGACCCCGAGTATCCGCTGGATGTCGGAGCCGCTGATTTCCTTGCCCTCCCTCTTGCGGTGCGGGATGTGTGCGAGCCGGGCCCAGTCGTCGACGGAGATGATGTCGCCGATCTGGGCGCCGACTCCGGAAATCCGATAGGGGAACGAGTACGCGTGCGCGGCGGTGGCGGTGGCGGTGGCCGTTTCCGAGGCAGACATGCTTCTCCGGTCCGTGGAATCCGATGGGGACGGCTCCAGCGAACACCAGGGGCCGGACCCGGAGAAGGGAATGCGGGGGTCGCAGTGGTGAATGCGTTGAATGTGGACAGGGGGAGGATCCTGTGCGGGGGGCGGGGGCCGTCGTCCGGCCCGTGCGGCGGGGCGGTCGGGGGGTGGCCGGCGTGACGCGCAGACCCCCCAACGCGCGGCTGGCCGGGCTGCTCGCCGAGGCCCGGTGGAGCGGTGCCGAGCTGGCGCGCGGCGTCAACGCGCTCGGAACGCTCCACGGGCTGGGCCTGCGGTACGACCGGACCGCCGTGGCGCACTGGCTGTCGGGCACCAGACCGCGCCGGCCCGTGCCCGAGCTGATAGCGGCGGCGCTGACGGAGCGCTGCGGACGCCTGGTCACGGTGGAGGAGGCGGGCTTCGAGCCCCGGCCCGGTGCTCGCTCCGGCTCCGGCTCCGGCTCCGAGTCCGGCTCCGGCTCCGGCTCGGGCTCCGGTCGGCACCTGGGCTCCGGACCCACCGCTGCCGGCTCCGGTGGGGCGGGGGCCTCGGGTGGGGGTGCGGGGCGGGGGCGGGCCGTGCGGGCCGCCCCCGAGGGGCTGCGGCGGCTGGCCCTGCAGACGCGCGCGGACTCGGACCCGCGCAGTCGGCCGCCGCTGCTGCAGAGCCCGTACCAGCCGGTCCCGGTACCGGGCTGGGACGCGCCGGAGGCCGGTCCCGACCCGGCGGGGACCGGGTTGGCGGAGCTCGCCGCGCGGCGCCACCTCAAGGCGCACGCGGAGCAACTGCGCGACCTCACACGGAGTTTCTCGGGCCTCTACCTCACCCACGGCGGTACGCACACCCGCGCGGCCCTGGCGGCCTGGCTGGCCCAGGACGCGGGAGCCTTCGCCGCCCGCCACCCCGACCCCGCCGCACCCTTCGCCCGGGACGCCGCAACGGACCGGCGGGTGGCCGGTTCCGGGGGCGGCGGCGGCCCGACCGGACCGGACGGGCTCCCGGCCCGGGGCGGTACGGGGCTGCGCGCGGACGAGGCCTGCCGGGCGGGCGGCGACGGCGACGGCGACGGGGACGCAGACGGGGATGGCGCCGGGGCCGGGGCCGGGGCCGTAGCCGGGGCGGGGGCAGATGCCGGAGCCCGGGGCCGGGGGCGGGGCGCAGCCGGAGACGAGGCCGTAGCCGGGACTTGGGCCGGGACCGGGGCTCGGGGCGGAGCTGGAGCCCCGGCCGGGCATGGGGCCGGGTACGGGCCCGAAGCCCGGACCGGGGACGGCGCCAGGTGCCCCGGCCGTGACGCTGGCAGGGGTGGAGGCGGCGACGGTGCCAGAGGCGACGGCGACGGCAGTCGTGGTGGCGACCGTGGCGGTGACGGCGGCCGTGACGGCAGTGGCGCCGGCCGTGGTGCCCAGCGCGGCAGCGGCGGCGGTAGCGGCGGCGGTGTCCGCCGTGCAGGCGGCGGTACCCGTGGTGGCTCGCCCGGCTTCGCAGCCGCCGGTCCCGGCGGTACCGGCGCGGATGGCGCGCAGCCGCGTACCGGCCAGGGGCCCGGGGGAGGGCGGGAGGCCGGACCGGGGGGAGCGGAAGGGGACGTGTTCCTGGGATACGCGCAACTGGCGCACCTGCTCGGGGAGATGACCGCCGACGCCGGACACCACGGGCTCGCGCAGGAGTACCACGGCATCGCGCTCGGGCTGGCCCGCCAGGCCGGGGACCGGCGGATGTACGCCATCACGCTCCGCGCGATGAGCGCGCACGCCGGCCGGCTCGGGCAGCCCGCGCACGCCGTGCGCCTCGCCCGGCTGGCCGTGGAGACCGCGCCCCCCGACGGGGAACCCGGCACGCTGGCCTTCCTCCTGGTCCAGCGCGCGGCTGCGCAGGCCCGCGCCGGGGAGCGGGCGGCGGCCGCCGCGGATCTGGCCGCCGCCGATCTGCTGCACGAGCGGCACGCGGCGAAGCCGCCCGCCGGCCCCTTCGACTCGTACGCCCGCGCCGACCTCGACTTCGCGCGGGCCCGGACCCATCTGGCCCTGGGCGAGTTCCCGGCCGCCGCCGAGGCCCTGGAGCGCTCCCTGCTCGGCCGCGCGGCCGGACAGCACCGGGCGAGGGCGCTCACGCACGCCGCACTCGCCGAGACCCTGCTGCGGCTGGGCCATCTCACCCGGGCGTGCGAGCACTGGCGCGCGTTCCTCACGGCCGCCCCGGCCGTGCAGTCCCGCGCGGTACGCGAGGCCCTCGGCCGCCTGCTGCGCGACCTGACCCCGTACCGCCGGGTCCGCGAGGCCGTCCCGACGGTCGCGATGGCCAGAGCCCTGGCCGAACGCCTGTGAACGCGCCTTCGCCCCCCGGGACGGGGAAACCTAATGGTGTGCGGCGACCGCATCGGTCAAGGTGCGGTCATGCGCACTGAAGAGAGTCCGGTCGAACACGAGGACCGGTGGATCCTGAACCTTCGCGGCAGGAGCGTCACCGGGATCGGCGCGGACTTCCGGCTCGTGCTGGCCCTCGACTCGGACGGGGAGGTCGCCATCGAGGCACCCGTCAGCCTCTCGCACGGGACGGTCCAGGCGAACCCGTCCGTGCTCCTGACACCGGAGTCGTGGGAGGTCGAGGCGGTCCGCGTCCTCCTCGGGGCGAAGGTGCTGTCGGCGGTCGCGTTCAAGTCCGGTGACCTGCGGCTCGTGTTCGACACGGGCCACCACCTGAACTGCCGGTTCGATCCGTCCTTCGAGGCCTGGCAGGTCAAGGGCCCGGGAGGGTGGCTCTTCGCGTCGCTGCCCGGGGGCGACCTCGCCGTCTTCCGCGGCGAGGCGGGAGCGAGCGAGTCCTAGGTGTTCCGTCCGGGGAGGTTGTGGACGGGTGAGCCAGGTCTCGGCTGAGGGATCTTGAAGGGGTACACCTCCGTCTCCAAGATCCCCGACCTCGTCACCCGCGATCAGCTCCGCGTCTCCTCGCGGCGTCCAATGGCGGCCGCATCGGGTACGACGAGCAGCTTGCCGGTGGTACGCCGAGCCTCCAGATCGCTGTGGGCCTGGGCGGCCTCGGACAATGCGTAGCGGCCCGTTACGGTGACCTCGAGCGCCTTGGAGCGCACCCACTCGAACACATCGGCGGCCCGTCGGAGCAGTTCGGACCGATCGGCGATGAAGTCCCCGAGGCTGGGCCGGATCAGGGTCAGCGAACCGCCGTGGGCGAGCCGAATCGGATCGAACGGCGGCACGGCACCACTTGCGGCGCCGAACAGCACGAGATGGCCGCGGGTTCGCAGGCTGGCGAGGCTCGCGTCGAAGGTGTGCGCGCCGACGCCGTCGAAGACGACCGGCAGTCCCTGACCGCCGTTGAGCCGCCTCACCTCGGCTGCGAGATCGTCGACCGCGGAGGAAAGGATCACCTCGGCGGCCCCGGCACGCTTCGCCAGCTCGGCCTTCGCCGTGGTCGAGGTCGTGCCGATCACCCTGCCGCCGAGATGGGTGATGAGCTGGGTCAAGAGCAGCCCCATGCCGCCGGCAGCCGCATGCACGAGCACCGTGTCGCCCCGCTGAACGGGGTAGGCGTCCTTGATGAGATAGTGCGCGGTCATGCCTTGGAGGAGTACGGCGGCGGCCGTCTCGAAGCCGATGTCGTCGGGCAGCGGCACCAGCCGGGAGGAGTCCACGACGGCCCGCTCGGCATACGTGCCGGGGACCTCCACCCAACCGACCCGGTCCCCGACCGCGACGTCAGTCACGCCGGGTCCGACTTCGACGACCGTGCCGGCGCCCTCGGAGCCCGGGGTGAAGGGCAGCGGGAGGCTGTACCGGCCTTCGCGGTGGTAGACGTCGAGGAAGTTGACCCCGGATGCGGCGACCTCCACGACCGCCTCGCCCGGACCCGGCCGCGGCTGGTCCACCTCGGCCTCCCGCAGCACCTCGGGACCGCCCACTTCGTACACCTGAATCGCTCGCATGACTCTCCAATAACGGCTCATCCCCCACCAACCCCGTTGATGGCGATTAACGGCTCGTCCCCCACCAACCCCGTTGATCGCGATCCGATTCCCGGCAAGCAGACCGGCCCGCCGCCCCCGCCGAGAGCTGAGACGCCCGCTGTGCACCCGGGTCAGGCAAGATCCGAAAGAGATGGCCTAGAGCGTCCGGGCGGGCCCGGTCGCGCGGTAGCGGCCGGGGGGAATGCCGTACGCGCGTTTGAAGGCGTGCGCGAACGCGTACTCCGAGGCGTAGCCGGAGCCGGTCGCGAGCGTCGCGAGGGGGGCGTCCGTGGTGCGCAGCAGGCGTGCGGCCGTGGTCATGCGCCACCAGGTCAGGTAAGCCAGCGGGGGCCGGCCGACGAGGCCGTGGAAGCGGCGGGCGAAGGCGGCCCGGGACATCCCGGCCCGTGTGCCGAGCGAGGCCACCGTCCAGGGCAGGTGCGGCTCGCGGTGCATGGCGGTCAGGGCCGCGCCGATGCCGGGATCGGCGAGCGCACCGGCCCAACCGCCGGAGCCCGCGCCCGTGCCGGCCCCGGAGCCCGCGTCCGCACCGGCCCCGGAGTCCCCGCCCGCGCCCCCGCCCTCGTAGTGGGCCCGCAGCACGTACAGCAGCAGTACGTCGAGCAGCGCCGGCACCAGGGTGTCCGCGCCGAGGCCCGCGCCGGGGGCGGTGCGGTCCGGGGCGGCCTCGCGTGCCAGCAGGGCCACCGCCTCCGCCACCCCCGGTACTCCGTCCGGCCCGCCGGACAGCCGCAGTACGGCGGGCAGTTCGCGGAGCAGCGGGTGCGCGTGCTCGGCGTCGAGGCGGTAGCCGCCGCACAGGGTGACGGTTTCGGGCCCGCCGCCGGGCTCGCCGACGGTGTCGCTGACCAGCACGGGCCCGCCGGGCCCGTCCACGAGGTCGCAACGCGGCTCGGCGACGGCCGCGCCCGAGCTCCCGAGCAGGGTGTATCCGTGCCCGTGGGGCATGAACAGCACGTCTCCCGCGCCCAGTTCGAGAGCCGGCCCGCCGTCCTCGGTCACGAGGTGGCAGCTCCCGCTCAGCACCACCTGGAAGCCGGCCGAGCCGGGTACGGCGGGGAAGCGCTGACCCCACGGCGCGTGCCACCGGACGAGCGCCGAGGTGGGCCGACCGGTCCGCATGAGCGCGATGACATCGCTGAGTACGTCCACGACGCGGCAGCGTAGACCACCACCCGTAGACGATCGCGCAGGAATCGGGCACTTTCCCGCATGGGAAGTCTCCGCACCCGCCCATAGCTTCGGGGCATGGCGATCAACAGCACGGAAGTCATGCGCGCGGTGCGGTTCCACGGCTACGGCGGGTCCGCCGTCCTGCGTCACGAGGAGGTCCCGCGGCCCGTCCCGGGCCCCGGCGAGGTGCTCGTGAAGGTGGCGGCGACCTCCTTCAATCCGTCCGAACTGGCCTTGAGGGGAGGGCTGTTGCAGGGAGTCCTCCCGCTGGAGTTCCCGCACACCCCCGGCTGGGACCTGGCCGGTACGGTCGTCGGCACCGGCGCCCGGGTCATCGGCCGGCTCGACGAGGGCGGTGCGGCGGCCGAGTACGCCGCCGTCCGGCCCGAACTCCTCGTCCCCGCACCTGAGTCGGTCTCCCTCGCCACCGCCGCCGCGCTCCCGGTGGCCGGACTGACCGCCTGGCAGGCCCTGTTCGGGGCGGCGCGCGTCACCGCGGGCAGCCGGGTCCTGATCAACGGGGCCGGCGGCGCCGTAGGCGGTCTCGCGGTGCAGCTGGCCCGCTGGGCCGGAGCCACCGTCATCGCCGTCACCACCCCGCGCGGCGCGGAATCGGCCCGGCGGTACGGGGCCGGGCGCGTGCTCACCCCCGGCGCGGGCCCGCTCCGCGAGGCGCTGGGGGAGGAGCCCCCGCTGGACGCGATCGTGAACCTGGCCCCGCTCGGCCCCGAGGCCGCCGCGGAGCTGGCCGCCCTGCTCGGCCCCGACGGGTACGGCATCGACGGGCCCGGCCGCGCCGTCTCGGTGGCCACCCCGATCCCCGGCGGCATCCACCTGGTGGCCCGAGCCGACACGGGTCAGCTGTCCCGCCTGGCCGCCCTGGTCGACGAGGGCCACCTGGACCCGACCCCCGCCGCGCTCCGCCCCCTGCACGAGCTGGCCGCCGTACACGCCCAGGCGGAAGCGGGAACCCTCCCACCGGGCAAAACGGTCCTATTGACCGCCACCCCATAGGGGCTGAGTGACGCGGCTACGATCGTGTGGCTCCTTACCCCCCAACGTGCCGGTGTCATGGACATCGCAGGAATTTCAGAGGCGTCATGTCCGACAGGCTCGTCCTCGCAGGGGACCGCGTCCCGGTGCCCCCCCAGACTCCGGAGGAGGCACCCGAACCCGTCCGGAGCGGGCCGGGTCGGCCGGGCGCCGGCGGGGCCGCGCGGGCACCGCGAATAGCGGTGCTGGACGGGTTGCGGCTGCTCGCGGCGCTGTCGGTCGTGATGTTCCACTTCCTGGCCGGCTACGGGACGGTCCCCTGGCAGGGGACCGCGAAGGAGCTGTTTCCCCTGCTGCACCGGATCGCGCAGTTCGGCTGGCTGGGTGTCGTCTTCTTCTTCATGATCAGCGGCTTCGTCATCTGCATGTCCGGGTGGGGCAAGTCCCTCCAGCAGTTCTGGGAGGGCCGGATTCTGCGATTGTTCCCGGTCTACTGGGCGGCCGTCGTGCTCTCCTCCGCCGCCGCCCGGCTGGGCCCGGACATCATGGGCGCGTCGAAGGTCACCTTCAGCCAGATGCTCACCAACCTCACGATGCTGCAGAGCCCCCTCGGCGTGAGGGGTGTGGACGTCGTCTACTGGACGCTCTGGGCCGAGCTGCGGTTCTACATGATCTTCTCGCTCGTCGTCCTGCTGGGTGCCAGTCACCGTCGGATCGCGAACTTCTGCTGGCTCTGGGCGCTCGGCTCGGTCCTGGCCCCGGCATGGGGCCTCCCCTGGCTGGACCAGATCCTGGTGTCCCAGTGGGCACCCTTCTTCATCGCCGGCATCGCCTTCTACCTCGTCCGCCGGGCCGGCCGGGTCGACGCCGAGACCCTGGGCATCCTGGCCCTGTCCTGGCTGCTGATCCAGCACCGCCTCCCGGCGATCATGGCCGATGAGGCACACGGCATCAACTGGAAGGTCTGCCTGACCGCGATCACCGCGATGTACCTGCTCATGGGCCTGATCGCGCTCGGGAAGCTGGACTGGATCCAGTGGCGCTGGCTGCCGGTCGCGGGTGCGATCTCGTACCCGCTCTACCTTGTGAACCAGTCGCTGGGCGTGCGGGTGATCTGGCGCTGGAACGAGCAGTGGGGCGCCTGGCCGACCCTTCTCGGGGTGACTGCGGGCGTCGTGCTGGTCGCCTGGCTGCTGCACCGTTGGGTGGAGCGACCGCTGGTCCGGCTGCTGCGCCGCCTGATGGCCCCGCAGACCGATCAGCCGAAGGTACAGCGCGCCGCAGTCGTCGGGTCGTCTTCGGAAGCCTGACCGCGCGGGCCGTTTCCGGACGGGAGACGGCGGTGTCACCGAGGGGCCTGCGAACCCGGTGCCCCTCGGTGACCTCGACACCGCTACTTCTCCGTGAGCGCCTTCAGGGCCACGTTCAGTTCCAGTACGTTGACCCGCGGCTCGCCCATGAAGCCCAGGGTGCGGCCCTCGGTGTGGGTCTCGACCAGCTTCGCCACCTCCGCCGCCGGGAGGTGGTTCTTCTCCGCCACGCGGGCCGTCTGCAGCTTCGCGTACTCCGGGGAGATGTTCGGGTCCAGACCCGAGCCGGAGGAGGTGACCGAGTCCGCCGGGATCTCGGAGATCCGCGGGGTGTACCCGGGGACGGTGTTGTCCAGGACGACCTTGGCCTTGGCCTCCTCCACCGCCTTCAGGAGCTCGGGGCTGTCCGCCGCCTTGTTGGTGGCTCCGGAGACCAGCAGCTTGTACCGGGTGTTCAGGGTGTTCTCGGCCAGCCCCGCCGCCGGGCGGCCCTGGAACCAGCGCGGGTCGTCCCCGTACGACTGCCCGATCAGGGAGGAGCCGACGACCCGGCCGCCCGCGTCCTTGATCTCGGAGCCGTTGGCCTCGTGGCCGAAGGCGGTCTGGGCGATGCCGGTGATGGCGAGGGGGTAGAGGACCCCGCACAGGACGGTCAGGACGAGGAGGGCTCGCAGGCCGGCTCCGATGAGGCGGGCGGTGTTTCCAAGGGAGTTGTTCATGTGTCAGCCCAGCCCGGGGATGAGGGAGATGATCATGTCGATGAGCTTGATGCCGACGAACGGGGCGATGAGGCCGCCGAGTCC